>NZ_JBILQX010000052.1:0-19982 GCF_044372965.1 Elstera sp.
GCTTGAGATCAGCAGAATCGGAATATCCGGGATCGTATCCATATGGCCGAGGGCGTAAAGGCCGGGTTTCTGCCAGCTTTCATCGAAGCTTTCCGCCTGCCACTGGCTGAAGAAATACTCCTCATATTCGGGCACCCAGCGCAAGGGGCTGTGGCCGGGCTTCCAGGGCTGTCGGTGGAACCAGTCGGTGATATTTTCGGCGTCGAGGGCGGCGGCGATCAGCGGATCGGCCTTGGCGGTTCGGCTGAGGCGCGCGTGCTTAAACGCCCAGGTCGCCTGCTTCAACTCGAACGCGCCACCCTGGCGAATCCCGCCCTGATAGGCATTGGCGAAGCCGCCGCTATCGAGCAGCATCCCCACCAAACCGGGAGGATTGAGGCAGGCGAGGGCCATTTGCGCGTGGGCACCGTAGGACAGACCCCAGGTGGCGATTCGCCCGTCGCACCAGGGTTGCGCCACCGCCCAGGCGAGCGTATCGGCCCCATCGGCGGCCTCGCCGGTATATTTTCTAAAACTGCCTTCCGATGCATAGCGCCCCCGGCAATCCTGAATCGCCACCGCATAGCCCGCGCGGGCGAAATGGCAGGCGATATCGGCGCGCGGCATTGGCGTGCGATCAGCCACCGAGATTTCCGACAGCGGCGCTGCCGTCTTATCGTAAGGGGTGCGCTCCAGCAGTAGCGGCAGCGGCGTTTCGACCGCAACCCCCTCTTGCGCGGGCAAATAAAGATCGGTTGCCAGTCGCACGCCGTCGCGCATGGGAACCATTAGGTTCGACCAACGGAGAACCTGGCCCCCATCAAGAATATCGGGCGTCATGCGGCCTCCGCCAAATGGCAGGCGGCCTGATGGCCGGGGGCAAGGGTGCGCAAGGCGGGGGCTTCGGTGCGGCAGCGGTCGGTCGCCAGCGGGCAGCGCGGGTGAAAATGGCAACCGGGGGGCGGGTGCAGCGGCGAGGGAATCTCGCCCTTCACCGGCGCAAACACCTGCCGCCCGCCATCGACGCGCGGGATTTGCGACAGTAGCGCTTGCGCATAGGGGTGGCGGGGATTGGCGAATAGGTCTTCGGTCCGCGCCAGTTCCACCAACCGCCCGAGGTAGAGAATCGCCACCCGGTCGGCGATATGCTCCACCACGGCAAGATCATGGCTGATGAACAAATAGGTAAGCCCCCGCGCGGCGCGCAGATCCATGAACAGGTTCAGCACTTGCGCTTGAATGGACACATCAAGCGCCGCCACCGATTCATCGCACACCAGAAAATCGGGCTTCACCGCGAGCGCGCGGGCGATGCCGATGCGCTGGCGCTGGCCGCCGGAGAATTGATGCGGGTAGCGGTGGCGGAAATTGGGATCGAGCCCGACCTGATCCATCAGATCGACCACATAGGCTTCGAGGTCTCGCCGCGCCACGAGACCGTGATACAGGGCCGCCTCGCCGATGGCGTCGATCAGCTTCTTGCGCGGGTTGAGGGAGGACATTGGGTCTTGGAAAATCATCTGAATCCCAAGGCCCGATTTATCCGCCCCCACGGGCTTGCCGTGGTAGCGTACCGTACCTTCAGATAGCGGCATGATCCCGGCGGCGATGCGCCCCAAGGTGGATTTACCGCACCCGCTTTCCCCCACCAACCCAACGACTTCACCGGGTTGAACCGTGAGGGAGACGCTATCGAGGGCGTGAACGGTATTTTCCTCCACCGTCGCGCCCAGGCGGCGGGCGAGTTTACCGGCAAGATCGAGTTTATTTTCGAACCGCTTGGTAACACGCTCAATCTCTAAAATCGGGGCGGTCATAACGCCTCCAAAGCAACAGGATGAAAACAGGCGGCTTGGCGCTGCCCTGGGAAATCATTCAATGCGGGACGGGCGTCGCAGGCACCATCGGCCTGGGCGCAGCGGGGGGCGAAGGCGCAGCCTTTCGGCAGATCGATCAAGGCCGGGGTCATGCCGGAAATCTGCCGCAGCCGCTCGCCGCGCCGATTGCGCCCCGGCAGCGAGTGCAGCAGCCCTTCCGTATAGCGGTGCAGCGGCGAGGCGAGGGTGGCGTCGGTCGGACCGAGCTCCACGATTCGCCCGGCGTACATGACCGCGATGCGATCCGCGAGCCCGCCGACGACGCCGAGATCGTGACTGATCCAGATGAGCGCGGTTCCAGTGACGCGGCAAAGGTTTTGCACTTCGAACAGAATTTGCGCCTGAATGGTCACGTCCAGCGCGGTTGTCGGCTCATCGGCGATAATCAAATCGGGGTCGAGCAGCAGGGCAATGGCAATCGCCACCCGCTGCCGCATGCCGCCCGAAAGTTGGTGCGGGTAGCAGAGCAGCCGCTCGTCCGGCGACGGGATACCCACCTTCGCCAGCACCTCGCGGGACCGCGCGCGGGCGGCGTCGCGGCTCATGTCGCTATGGGCTTGCAGGGTTTCGATCATCTGCGTGTCGATGCGCAACACGGGGTTTAGCGTCATCATCGGGTCTTGAAAGATCATGGCGATGCGGTTGCCGCGCAATTGGCGCATCGCCTCAACGGGCAGCGTGAGCAGGTCTTGGCCGTTGAACAGCACTTTGCCGCCCGCAACCCGGCCCGGCGGCTCCACCAGCCCCAGAATGGAAAAGCCGGTAACGCTTTTGCCGGAGCCGCTTTCGCCGACCAGCCCGAGGATTTCGCCGCGCTGAAGATCGAACGAAACATGATCGACCGCGCGGGCCGGGCCTTTGGCCGTGGGGAATTCGGTCACGAGACCGCGAACGGAAAGAAGAGTTTCGCCCATCGCTCTAACGTCCTTGCAGGCGTGGGTTGAGGATCTCGCGCAGCCGGTCGCCCGCGATATTGATGCTGAAAATCAGCACCAGCAGCAGCACACCAGGGAAGACGGCGACCCAATATTTGCCGGTCAGCAGATGCTCATAGCCATTGGCAATCAGCAGCCCCAGCGACGGTTCGGTGATCGGCAAGCCAATGCCGAGGAAGGAGAGGGTGGCTTCCGTGGCAATCGCCGAGGCGATTTGCAGCGTCCCCACCACGATCACGGGCGGCAGGCAGTTGGGCAGTAAATGCCCGAGAATGATGCGGACCGGGCCTAAGCGCAGGCAGCGCGCGGCTTCGATGTAATCTTTCGAGCGTTCCACCAGGGCCGCCCCCCGGACGACGCGGGCAAAATAGGCCCATTGCACGAGGATCAGCGCGAAGATGAGCTTCACCACCCCCTGGCCGAGCATCGCCATAATCATCAACGCGATGAGAATGGTCGGGAAACTCAGCATGAAATCGACAAGGCGCATAATGATCGTCTCGGTGCGCCCGCCGACGTACCCCGCGATCAGGCCGAGGATCGTGCCGAAAGCGACGGCGACGACGCAGGCCGAAATGCCCACGGCAATGCTGGTGCGGAGCCCATACACCATCGTCGAGAGCATATCGCGGCCCTGGCCGTCGGCCCCGAGCAGCAGGGTAAAGCCTGCTTCGGCCTGTGCGCCGGGGGGGAGCATATTGTCGGCCATGCCCAGTTCGGCGAGATTATAGGGGTTCTGCGGCACGAGCGACGGGCCGAAGATTGCGGTCAGCAGCAGCAGGGCGACAATCGTGGCGGCGACCACGGCGAAGGGCGAGCCGGCGAACTGGCGGGCGACGCGGGCGATATTTCCGGCCATCAGCGTTTCTCCGCCAAGCGCACGCGCGGATCGAGCGCGGAATAGAGAATATCGACCAGAAGATTGATGGTGATGAACATGGCCACCACAACCATCAGGTAGGCGACCACCACGGGCCGGTCGAGCCTATAGATACTATCGATGATGAGCTTGCCCGAGCCCGGCCAGGCGAAAACGGTTTCGGTCACGGTGGCAAAGGCCACCAACTGCCCGAACTCAAGCCCCGTGACGGTCACGATGGGCACAAGGATATATTTCAGCACATGCACCCCGATAATACGGTTCTCCCGCAGGCCCTTGGCGCGGGCGAATTTCACGAAATCCAGCACCAGGGCTTCACGCACCCCGGCGCGGGTGAGGCGGATGAGGAGGGCGGTTTTAAACAGGGCAAGGTTGATCGCGGGCAAAATCAGGTGCCGCCAACCGTCCAGCGTGGCAAGGCTGGTCTTAATCCCGAAAATCTCGCCCAATTCGCCGCGCCCGTTGGAGGGCAACCAGCCGAGCAGCACGGCGAAAATCCACACCAGCATCATGCCTTGCCAGAAGCTCGGCAGGCTGAAGCCGAAAATCGAGCCCGTCACGATGGTGCGGTCCACCGGCCCATCGCCCTTCAGCCCCGCCCACAGCCCCAAGGGAATGCCAATACCGACCGCCAGAATCAGCGCAACGAACGCCAGTTCCAACGTTGCCGGGAGACGGTTGAGTATAAGGCTGATGGAGGGTTCGTTATAAACGAAGCTCCGGCCCAAATCGCCGTGCAGCGCGTTCCACAGGAAGGTGCCATATTGGGCATAAAGCGGCTTATCGAGCCCCAACATGGCAATCGCCTGGTCGCGCTCGGCGGCGCTGGCGTCGGGATCAATCAGCAGCAGGCTCGGATCGCCAACGCCATACAGGCCGATGAAAACGATCAGCGAGACCGCCAGGATAACGACGCTACTTTGCAGTAGCCGCCGAATGATGAAAACGAGCACGTTTTTCCGGCCCTTCTTTTATGACGATGGCGTGAGCCCCTGGGAAAGATTATTGCTCTCCCTATGCCGATGCGGAAATCGTTTGTTCTGATGCTCCCATTAGGGGAGATTATTCAGCACCGCCCTCAGGCTCTGTTTGGCGAGTTTTTATGGAAAACCTGACCCTTACCCTCCGGCACCTGCGGGTGTTCCGCTCGATTATGGCGACGGGCAGCGCGACCGCCGCCGCCGATAAGCTGGCGATTACGCAGCCCGCCGTGAGCCAGCAGTTGGCGCAGTTGGAGGAGGCGTTGGATTTGCGCCTGTTCGAGCGTAAGGCCGGGCGCCTGGTGGCAACCGATCAAGCGGTGGAACTGCACCGCGAGGTCGCCAATGCGTTTGATAGTATTGAGCGGATCGTTAATCTCGCCAGTCGCCTGCGGGCCGACGCGCCCTCGGTTTTGCGCATCGGCGCGCCCCATAGTTTGGGCTTTCAGGTTCTGCCGCAAATCTGCGGGGCCTTCAGCGCGCGCTATCCGGGGCTGGCTTTCGAGCATCAGGCCGGGCGCTATGAGGTTGTGGGCGGGCAGGTGGCGGCGGGGGCGCTCGACCTCGCCATTCTCAAGCGTCCGGTGTGCCATCCGGGAACGGAGATTCTGTGCAGTTTCGAAGCGCGCTCGGTCTGCATCATTCCGGCGAAACACCCGCTTGCTCAGCAAACGGGGGTTTTCGGGCCGGAGGATTTGAAGGATGCGCCGCTCGTCATGCTGCGGCGGGATAGCCCGTCGCGGCACCTGTTGGAGCAGGCGTTGCTTGCCGCTGGCGTGCGCCCGCGCGTCAAAGTGGAAGCGATGACGGTTGCCGCCTGCTGCGGTTTTGCGACGGCGGGCCTCGGCGTGGCCGTGGTGAATGAGTTGATGGCAATGCAGTTCGAAACGCCGGGCGTGGTGTTGCGCCCCTTCGAGATCGAGGGCGACCGGCAAGTCTTCGATCTGGTCACGCTGGCGGGAGTGCCGGTTTCTCCGCTAACTAGGGAGTTCGCCGACTTCATGGTCGCTTGGGTAGAAAAGACCTTAACGGCGTTCCGCAAACGCTTGACGGATGTTTAAGCCGCGTGCCTTGTAACCGCTCCCCGGTTTGAGAAAGGCGAAGAAGCATGGCAACGCGGATTGAAACCGATACTTTCGGCCCGATTGAGGTTGATGTCTCGGTCTATTGGGGGGCGCAGTCGCAACGGTCTATCGGCAATTTTAAGATCGGTTGGGAAACCCAGCCGGTTCCCGTGATCCGCGCCTTGGGCGTCATCAAACGCGCCGCCGCCGAAACCAATCACGCCCTGGGCAAGCTTGATGCGGGCCTGAAAGACGCCATCGTGTCGGCGGCCCAGGAGGTGATCGACGGGAAATTGGATGCGCATTTTCCGCTCGTCGTCTGGCAAACCGGCTCCGGCACGCAAACCAATATGAACGCCAATGAGGTGATTTCGAACCGGGCGATTGAAGCCTTGGGCGGGGTGATGGGCTCGAAAAAGCCGGTGCATCCCAACGATCATGTCAATATGAGCCAATCCTCCAACGATACCTACCCAACTGCCATGCATATCGCGGCGGCGGTGCAAACGGTTGAGCATCTGCTCCCCGCGCTGCGGCACCTGCACGCGGCTTTGGCGGAAAAAGCGGCCGCGTGGCAGGCGATTATCAAGATCGGTCGCACCCACACCCAGGACGCAACGCCGCTCACTCTGGGGCAGGAGTTTTCGGGTTACGCCCAGCAGATCGAAAACGGCATTTTCCGCATCGAGCAAACCTTGCCGCTGCTGATGCAATTGGCCCAGGGTGGCACGGCGGTTGGCACGGGGCTGAATGCGCCGGTCGGGTTTGCGGAAGGGGTGGCGGCACGGATCGCTGAGCTTACCGGCCTGTCGTTCACGACTGCACCGAATAAATTCGAAGCCCTCGCCGCGCACGACGCGTTGGTGATGACCCACGGCGCGCTGAATACGGTGGCGGCCAGCCTGTTTAAAATCGCCAATGATATTCGCTTCCTTGGCTCCGGCCCGCGCTCCGGCCTTGGTGAATTGGCGTTGCCGGAGAATGAACCCGGCTCCTCGATCATGCCCGGCAAGGTCAACCCAACCCAGTGCGAGGCGCTGACGATGGTCTGCTGCCAAGTCTTCGGCAATCAGGCGACGCTCACCTTTGCGGGCAGCCAGGGGCATTTCGAGTTGAACGTCTATAACCCCGTCATGGCCTATAATTTTCTTCAGTCGGTGCAATTGCTCGGCGATGCGGCGCGCTCTTTCACCGACCATTGCATTGTCGGCATTGTGCCGCGCACCGAGAATATCCAGGCGGCGCTCGAACGGTCGCTGATGCTGGTAACGGCGCTCGCCCCCAAGGTCGGCTATGATGCCGCCGCTAAAATCGCCAAAACCGCCCATCGCAACGGCACGACCTTGCGGGACGAGGCAGTCGGAGGCGGCTATGTGACCGATGCCGAGTTCGATGCGTTGGTGCGCCCGGAAAAGATGATCGCGCCCGATCCGCTCGCCTAGTTCTTCACGCTCAGGCGCTGATTGAGCCAAACGCTGCCCAAGACCACCGCCACCCCCGCCAGTTGCGCCGGGGTGAGCGCTTGGCCGAGCAGGCTCCAGCCCAGCAGCACAGCCATTAAGGGGCTAAGGAAGCCCAGCGGCGCGACGATCGAAGGTTTCAGCCGGGCGAGGCCCCGGAACCACAGAATATAGGTCAGCGCCGCGCCGATCAGGCCGAGGTAGGCGAAGCCGAGAAGGTTCCGGCCCGTCGGCAGGGGCAGGCCGGGTTCGAACAGCAACGCGAGGGGCACCAGCAGCAGCCCGCCCGCCGTGAGTTGCCAGGCGGTGAAAGTGAGGGCTGAGACGGGCGGTCGCCAATAGCGGCTAAAGACAGTGCCCGCCGCCATCGATAGCGCCCCGCCCAGCCCGGCGGCGATACCGATGGGGTCGAGGGCCGCTTGCGGCGTTAAGACCAGCAGGGCGACCCCGGCAATCCCGATCAGCCCGACGAGGACCGACAGGCCCCGCACCGGCGCTTTGAAGAAGAGCCGCTCCAGCCCAATCACGATCAACGGCTGAATCGCCCCTACCGTCGCCGCCACACCGCCCGGCAGCCGATAGGCGCTGACGAACAACAAGGCCCAGAAGATCGAAAAATTCAGCGCGCCGAGAATGAACACCCGGCCCCACCAAATCCCGCGCGGCAGGTGCCGCACGATCAGCAGCAGCAGGAGCCCCGCCGGGAGAGCCCGCAGGAGCGATACCCAGAGCGGATGATCGGGCGGCAGCAGTTGCGTGGTTACAATATAAGTGCTGCCCCAGATCGCCGGGGCGAGGGCAGTCAGGGCCAAGTCGGCACTGCGGGGCATGGCGGAGGCTCCTTTTATCTCGATATCAAGATAGTTTCAAATATCTTGACGTCAAGATAAATAATGGATCAACTGGCCCGATGGATCATGTCGATAAAATTCTGGCCCAATGGCGGGCCGAACGTCCCGACTTGGACGTAAGTGCGATGGGGCTTTTTGGCCGTATGGCGCGGTTAATGGGCCATTTACGCGGTGCGATTGACGCCAATCTGGCACAGCACGGGCTGACGGCGGCCAATTTCGACGTGCTCGCCACCCTGCGCCGCGCGGGGGCACCCTATGCTCTCTCGCCGGGCGATTTGCTGGCGACAATGATGATTACCTCCGGCACGCTGACAAGCCGGATCGATCAGCTAGAAAAAATGGGGCTGGTCGGGCGCACGGCCAACCCGCAGGACGGGCGTAGCGTGATCGTTAGCCTCACCCCGACTGGCTTCGCTCTCATCGAGGCGGCGGTAACGAGCCATGTGGCCACCCAATCGCGCTTAGTGGCGGGGCTCGCCGAGGCGGATTTTGCAACGCTGGATCGATTGATCGGCACCTATCTCGCGGAATTTGAGCAAGATCAATCATAGTGCCTTGGACTCCTGCTAGACTGGCAGGATGAGCCAAACGCCCCCAGTTTTTTTGCCCGCCGCCTCTTCCCAAACCCCCGAGGCGTGTCAAAGCGCGCTCTTCAGCCCGTCGGAAGGGCTGACGGCGGACGATGCCGCCCAGCGCTTGGTCGCGGTCGGCCCCAATCAACTGCCACAACCGCCGGGAAAACCCTTTTGGCGCGTCTTCCTCGCCCAGTTTATCAGCCCTTTTATCGCGCTTCTGGCGGGGGCGGCGGCGCTTGCGGTCTTTCTGGGGGACGTAACCGACGCCGGGTTTATCGTCTTTGTGCTCGTCACCAATGCCCTCATCGGCTCCATCCAGGAGTGGCGGGCCGAGCGGCAAACGAATGCCTTGCGCCACATGGTCGGCGGGCAGGCGGTGGTGATCCGCGACGGGCGCGAACAAACGCTCCCGGTGATCGATCTCGTCCCCGGCGACTGGGTGAAGCTCGAAACCGGCATGCGCGTGCCCGCCGATCTCAAACTGCTGACCGCGACCGGCTTGCAGGCCGATGAAAGCCTGCTCACGGGCGAATCGGTGGCCACATCCAAAGCCCCCGGCGTCGATGCGCCCGACGCGACCTTGGGCGACCGCGCCAGCCTGCTTTATGCCGGAAGCCTCGTGCAAACGGGCCGCGCGCTGGGGCTGGTGGTGGCGACGGCAGAAGCCACGGAAATCGGTAAAATCTCAGCCTCCTTGCGCTTAGCCCCGGCCCCGCAACCGCCGCTAACGGCGCGGCTTGCCCAGTTCACCCGCGTCTTCGGCCTCGCCATTCTCGGGGTGATCGCCCTGATCGCGCTGGTGGAAACCCTGCGCGGCGCGCCCTTGATCGAAGTCATGGTGGTTGCAATTGCGCTGGCGGTTTCGGCCATTCCCGAAGGTTTGCCGGTGGCGATTACCGTCGCCCTCTCCCTCAGCGTGCGGCGAATGGCGGCGCGCAATGTGATCGTTCGGGCGCTGCCTGCCGTCGAGGGGCTGGGGTCGGCCACCCTCATCGCCTCCGACAAAACCGGCACGCTGACCCTGAACGAGTTGAGCGTGGGCGAGGTGGTGACGGCGGAGGGCGTTTCAGAGACCGATCTTGCGACCCTCGCCCGCCATTGCACCGATGCATCGCTCGGCCCGGATCGTGCGAATCGCCGCGCTGGGGCGGTCGGCGATGCCGTGGATGTGGCGTTACTGGCCTGGTCTGAAACGCTCACTGGCGAGGCTTCCGGCCCCGATCATGGCTTTAGCGCCTCGGCGGTGGTTGCAACCTTACCCTATGAATCCGAACGGAAATTTGCGGCGGTGCTGCGCGACAAGGCCGGGGCGGGGCAGGTGATCGTCAAAGGCGCGCTTGAAACCCTGCTGAGTTTTTGCCCCGAGAGCGATGCGGCTTACTGGTCGCGCGAATCAGATCGGTTAGCCGCCGAGGGCTATAAAGTTATTGCCGTCGCGGAAGGGGAGGGCGCGCCCAATGGGCCGTTGGAGGCCGCGCATCTGGCGCAAAATCGCCTCGTCGGCCTGATCGGGCTTATCGATCCGCCCCGGCCCGATGCGGCGGGCGCGATTGCAACCGCCCGTGCCGGGGGAATCGATGTGCGCATGATTACCGGCGATCACCCGCTGACGGCGCTTGCCATCGCCCGCCGCCTGGGGCTCGCCGAGGCGGACAGCGAGGTTGTGACGGGGTCCGCTTTGACCGCGATGGAAACGGCGGATTTCGATGCAACCGTCGCACGGGCGAAAGTGTTCGCCCGCATTGAGCCGCTGCAGAAGCTCGAAATCGTCGAGGCTTTGCGCCGTTTGGGCCATCAGGTGGCCGTAACGGGGGACGGGGTGAATGATGCGCCCGCCTTGCGCGCTGCCGATATTGGTATCGCCATGGGCCGTAACGGCACCGATGTGGCGCGCGAAGCCGCCGATCTGGTGCTCGTCGATGATCGTTTCGCCACCATCCTGAATGGCATCGCCGAAGGCCGCGTGGCCTATGATAATGTTCGCAAAATCATCCAGTTGTCCGTTTCGACCGGCGTGGCCGAAGTGCTGCTGTTCGTGCTGGCAACCGCAACCAACACGCCGCCGCCACTGACGGCGGTGCAATTGCTCTGGCTCAATCTGGTCAGCAATGGCATTCAAGACGTGGCCCTAGCCTTCGAAAAAGGCGCGCCGGATATTCTAAACCGCCGCCCGCGTCCGCCCGGCGAGGCTTTGTTCGATCCGCTGATGATTACGCAGGTCAGCCTCTCGGGCCTGTGGATTGGCGGTGTGGCGTTTGCCACCTATCAGCTTCTCTTGAATTTAGGGGCCAGCCCGGCGCTGGCCCAAACTAACTTGCTGTGGCTGATGCTGTGCTTCGAAAACGCCCATTGCCTCAATAGCCGCTCGGAGCGCCGCTCGGTTCTGGCGATCCCCTTCGCCAGTAACCCTGTGCTGCTTTTGGGCATTCTCGGCACGCAGATCTTGCAGATCGGGGCGGGATTGGTGCCCTGGTCGCGCGATCTTCTCGGGCTCCAGCCCCTGCCGTTCGGCGAATGGTTGCTGATGGCCGCGATTGGTTTTTCGGTGATCCCGCTGATGGAAGCCTTTAAGGCCCTGGTGGTGCGGCCCCGCCGCTGGTGATCCGCACCCAATCGAGCCCGAAGCGCGCGAGATATTTGCGTAGGCGGTCCGCGTCATTGGTGCTGCGCCGCTGGCTGCGCGAAGCGGAAAAGAGGGTGCGCCCCGCGTCGGACGCGCTGCGCGCCGCCCGGCAGACGCGCACAACTTCGGCCAATTGAACCCGGTCGAATAAATCCAGGGCATCGGGGCCAAAGCCGAGGGCGCTTAAAGAATCCTCCGCAGCCCCCCCGCCGCTGCCGTGCCATAGGGTGGTTAACCGCAGAATTTCCGCCTCCACGGTTTCAAGATCGATCCGTCCTGAGGGGGCGAGGGTTCCCATCCGCGTTAGGCTTGCGGCAAGGTCCCGAAAATTACCGGTCCAGCGCGCCCCGTCCGACAGGGCAAAGCGCAGGTAGCGCGCTTCCGCCTCTCGGGTAAAGCGCAGGCTGCGGCCCTCGCGCTCGGCGAACCGCGTTACCTCATAGGCCAAATTGGGTTCGATATCCTCGCGCCGGTCGGCAAGGCCGGGCAGGCGGAAGGTCCAGAGATTGAGGCGGGCATAGAGATCCTCGCGGAACCGCCCGGCGGCAACGGCGGCCCCCAAATCGCGGTTGGTCCCGGCGATCAATTGAAACTCCGAACCAACTTCGAGATCGGCCCCGACGGGCAGAAAGCGTTTTTCCTCCAGCGCGCGCAGCATCATGGCCTGCTCGTCCAGCCCGAGTTCGCCGATCTCATCCAGAAACAGCAAGCCCTTATCGGCAGTGCGCAGCAGGCCGGGGCGGTCTTGGATGGCTCCCGTGAAGGCCCCGCGCCGATGCCCGAACAGGGCGGACATCGCCCCATCGCCGCGCAACGTGGCGCAATTCACCTCAACAAAAGCGCCGGAAACCTGATGTTTCAGCTTTTTAAGGGCATAGATGCGGCGGGCGAGTTGGGTTTTGCCCGCCCCGGTCGGCCCCGTCAGCAGGATGGGGGCGCGGCTGCCCAGCACAACGGTTTCAATATCGGCAATCAGCCGATTGAAGGCCGGGTTGCGCGTGGCAATGCCGGACTTCAGGAAGGAGGCATCGGCCTGCGCCGCCTCGGCAAAGCGGCGGGCGATGCTGTCGTACTGCGACAGATCAAGGTCGATGGCTGTCCATCCGCCGCGCCCGCCCCCGCGGCCATCGGTATCGGGAAAGGTCTGCGCCAAGCGCCCCGGCATAAACCGCGCCTCGGTTAGAAGGAACAGGCAGATCTGCGCAACATGGGTTCCGGTTGTAATGTGGATTAAATAATCTTCCTGATCGGGCTGGAAAGGATAGGCGTGGGCGAAATCTAGCAGCCGCCCATAGACTTCCTCAAAATTCCACGGATCCTCGAAATCCAGACAGCGCAGATCAACCCGCGTTTCCGGTGAAACCTCGGCGATATCCGCAACAACTTGGTTTGCCAGGGCGGTATGGGGCGTTCGATAGAGAAGAACCAGCCGGTCCACCCGCAGATCGGGCTGCTGGCAAAGGCCGATGGTGGGACGCCAGCGGGACCAGCGGGTTCCGCCGCGCGCGTCCAAATTGGACCCCAGAAAGCCGATGACGCAGGTAGGGCGAGACATGATTATCTTATACTATAAGATACGATAAATTTATATCGTAAATTTCAAACCCCGGCACCGCCCGGTATCGTCCGCCGATAAAATAATACTATACAAAACAATGGTTTATAGAATTCTGGGGGTGAGTCTCGGGGGTTGGCACGCCGCCTGCAATTCTCATCACATTCGTGAGACAGGAGGTTCCGATGGCCAATCCCCAGCTTTTTGCCCCGGCTCTGCCGACAGGGCTTTCGCGTAACCAGGAAGGGGCGCTGGCCTACGCCTATGGGGCGGAGCATCTTCTGGCGCAGATGGCCTGCACGGGCACGCTCTATGATGGTTTCTACGGCAAGGCGGAGGATCAGCTTACGGCGGTTCTCGCGGCGGCGGCGCAGGTCGATCCGATCTTTGTGGCGCAGACGGCGATTTACGCCCGCCATACGGCTCGGATGAAGGATATGCCAGCCCTGTTGACGGCCTATCTCACGCGCGCCGCGCCGGATTTGTCGGTTCCGGTGTTTCGCGCCGTCATCGATAGCGGGCGGATGCTGCGGACCTTCGTTCAGATCGTCCGTTCGGGCCGGGCGGGGCGTAAATCCTTCGGCACCCGTCCGAAACGGTTGGTGCAGCGCTGGCTGGAGGAAGCTCCCCTGC
This sequence comes from Elstera sp., assembly GCF_044372965.1. Taxonomy (NCBI): domain Bacteria; kingdom Pseudomonadati; phylum Pseudomonadota; class Alphaproteobacteria; order Rhodospirillales; family Rhodospirillaceae; genus Elstera; species Elstera sp. Next base: position 13,416 of record NZ_JBILQX010000052.1, read on the forward strand.
TGGTTTTGCTTCAGGCGGCGACAGGGAAAGACCCGTCCTTGGCCGATATCGTGCGGCTGGTGCATCCACGCCCCGCCGATGCTTCGCGGCGCGCCTTTTACGGGTGGCTCATCGGCAGACCCTATGATCTTGCCGCGCTTCCGTCCGAGGTTGCCGCTTTTGAAGCTTGGAAGCGCGACCCGAGACTGCCGCTGCCGCCGGTTCCTTTTGAATGGTTGACCCATTTCCCGTTGAACGGCGTGCAATGGTCCGAGCTTACCGACCGCATGGGCTGGAACGGCTTGCGGATGAACCTGAACAGTTTGGTTCGGCACAAAGCGTTTCTCGTCCCCGGCTTAACGGAGCGGGTGGCGGCGCGGATGGGTGATCTTACCGAAGCGCGCCGGGCAAAGCTCATGCCCCATCAGGCGCTCGGGGCCTTGCTCGCGCTCGTTCCCGCTGTACCCGAGCCGGTTCGGGCGGCGCTTGCCAAGGTGTTGGAGGAATCGCTGGCCGAGGCGCCAACCCTGCTAGGGCGGATCGTTATTTGCCCGGATGTATCGCCCTCGATGGAGGCCCCGGTAACGGGGAACCGCCAGTCGGCCAGCACAAAGCTGCTCTGCCGAGACGCGGCGGCGCTGCTGACGGTAGCCTTGTGGCGGAAGAATCCTGAGGCGGGGGTGCTTGCCTTCGATTTGGGCGTTCAGCCGATTTCGCTCGATCCGCAGGTGGATTTTCAGGCCAATCATGCGCGTTTAGCGGGACTGCGGGGCAATGGGACGGCGATTTCCGCGCCGGTGCGGGCTTTGGTGGAACTGCGGGCGTCGGTCGATCTGGTGATTCTCCTATCGGATAACCAGTCGTGGGCCGATGCGCCGCAGCCGGAACGGACCGCTTTGCTCGCGGCGTGGGACGAGGTGAAGGCGCGTAATCCAACAGCGCGAATGATCTGTATCGATCTTCAGGCGCTTGGGACGAGCCAGGCCCCGGAGCGCGCCGATATTCTTAACCTCGGCGGCTATACCGACGGAATTTTTCCGGCGATCCAGCGGTTTGTCGGCGGCGGCCCAAGCACCGACTGGGTGAGTTTGATTAAGGAGGTAAAACTTTAGGGCCTCTCAAGTTTGCAAGGAGGCTCTAAAACAGCGGGCGAATATGGATTGGGGTCCTGGGATTGTGACCAGTTTGGCCGGGGGCGTGGGGGCTGTTGCCATCCCGCACTCAAGACCAGACCCACATTTCCTCAATCTACCCCTCGTCGCCTGCGGTGGGGTGAGACGAATGTCTGCCGGGTTCCTTGGGAGAGCAGCCGCCCCAAAAAACGGGCGGAAGGGTGTCGGTTCAAGTCCGGCCCCCGGAAACGGGGAAGCTCATAGACTCGGCTAAATTTTGTCGTCTTGCCTCGGTGTGTGGTGCGCGAATGCCGCCTGCGTTCCTGGTACAGCAGCCCCCGTTTGCGGGGGAAGGTGTCGGTTCGAGCCCGACTCTTGGAAACGAGAAAGCTGTTACGTAGGTTTATATCGTCGCGCACCGCCCCGCCAAAACGGAAAACCCCCGCCGGACCACGGTCCGGCGGGGGTTTTTCACATCAGAGCTTAGAACTCTTCGGCGCGCGGCGGAATAATATCCGGGCCCCATTCTTCCACCAGGGTTTCTTGCCGCTTTTGCAGCGACGAGATTTCCTGACGGTCGCGGAAGGCAGTCATGCGCAACACGAGTTCGGGCGTCCAGGAAAAAACCAACCAACCGATAGCCGCGGCCCCATAAATGACCAACCAGGAGAAAGGGTTGATCATAATATGTTGAAGCGCAATGCCGGTTTGACCGTCGACAAACAGCTTCACCACCCACGGCACAAGACCGCAGAGATTGAACCCGCCGACGCAGTAAGCCGCGTATTTTTCTGGGCGACGATCAATGATCAGGGCCACCAAGGTCGGTAGCATGCCGAGCGTCACCAAAATGGCAACTTTCCAGGCAAACACCATCAGGATCGGCACGATGATCCAGGCGAGAAGCGCCACCGAAGAGGGTTTTCTTTTTTGCCCGCGGCTTAGGCCTGGGCGTCGCAGCATATCAGCCATCGGAACAGCCCCTTTACATCATCGTCGCAAAAATCGTGACGGCGGTCACGACACTGACCAGCAACCCACCGATCGCCGCCGCCAATTGTTCGCCAAAATGACGGGATTCGTCATCGCGGCGCGGCTTTTCGGTTTCGAACTGCTTCAGTTGATATTCAATAGCGCGATATTCCGAGGCGGCTTCGTTGAAGCCCCGCGTATCGGCAGCCCGTTCCGCCTCGTCATCGACGACCGACAGAAGTTCGGACATCTGCCCATCCATCGCCGCACGCCGCACCCGCTCGCCAATCTTTTCGCGGCGTTTACGGTGGTGGAAGGAGCCGACGACCCCGCCCAACATGCCCGCCATCCACTGCGCTAAGGCCGGGGCCGGGCCGCTATTCGTCTGATCTTGAACGGAGGCAAGCAGGCGCAAGGTTGCAAGCGACCGTGTGGCCATGTCGGGATTTTGCAATGACTTCACAACGTCTTCGTTCATCCGCCGCGCGCGGGCGGCGATGAAGGCAACGATATGGCGATCAAGCGGTGTATCCGGCCGATTGTTGCGCCGAGCCATGCGCTCCAATGCCGGAACGATATGGGCGAGATCGGCGACATAATCCCGTTCGAAGATCGGGCTATGACAGTGCTCGCCGGGGTTCAACTCATAAAGGCAGCGCTCGACCCCATAGCCAATGGCGGGATTATCGATCATCGCCGGCAGCCGATCGAGCAGTTGCACCGCGCGTAAGTCTTCTGGGCGGGGCTTGGCTTGGGCCGAAATCCAATGGATCGGAAGGCGCGACGAAATCACTTCCCCGATCAACTGGCGCCGCTCGCGGTGGTTAATTGACGATGCAAGCGCAGGCCCGATGCCATCGACGCTGAGGCCGAAGCCGCGATACCGGATCGGGGCGGCGGGATCGAGCGGCACGCATGCCCGCGCCACCAGCCGGTCTTCCGACCCGCGTCCGGCGCTAATGTGATTAGCGGTGGAGGAAACCGCCTGCTGCATCGCTTCGGCGCGCGGCTCGTCGTTCAGGCTGCGGCGCAACCAAGCGTCGAGTTGCTTCGAGCGCACGACGGTGACGGCGTTGATGTAATCCTTCGCCAAAGCATTGGCGAGGCTGCGCGTGTTGAAATATTCAACCTCGTTGAACACGAATGGCCGCGAGGCGCGCTGCGGCAGCTTGGGCTGCTTCGGCGATTGCCGCCGCCCGGCAAGCCACATATCGAGATCTTGCAGTGTCCAGCGCTCGCGCGGATCGTCGGTGAGCAGACCGCGCAGCGGCTCCATCAGCGATAGGGGCAAGCGGGCTTGACCAACCAGCGTTGCATAGGTGCCGAACTCGATCTTATTGGCCAGAATGCGTTCGTCGTCGAGATCCGAAACCGGATTGCGGCCCAAGATCAAGAACAGCATCGTTATGCCCAAGGCATAAAGATCGTTGGTATTATTGCCGTTACCGCGCGCTGTGGGGTGCGCCATCGCGCTTTCGATAGTTTCGAAAACGGCGGGCTGATCATAGGCGGGTGGTGACGAGACGCATTCGCCCAAGACCATCGAGCGGCGGCCGGCGTCGGCGTAGAAAACATTGTCAGGGCGAATGGCGCGGTGCGACAGCATCCGGCCCGTGAACTCGCGGATCGTCGGCAGCAGCGGCGTCAAGAAACCTGCAATCAGGTCTTCTTCTTGGACCGGCGGTTGCGGCACGGCGAGGTCTGGGAAAACCCGAACACCGCCCGGCCGCTCCAGAACAATCACAAACCGATAGCGTTTTTCCGGCGGCCAGTAGATTTTGCCCCATTCGGCGAGTTTCAGCATGCCGGGCACGCTGAAATTCCGCATGGCTTCCAGCATTTCCGTGCGCGCCGGCATATCGGCAGGCGGCAACAGCGCAAAGAAGGGGCGTGCGGTATCGGCCTTCAATTGGGCGTGGAACGCAATCGAATCGCCTGAGTCAAGCTGGGGCAGCGCCTGATCCGAATAGATCAAAAAGCGTTGCTTCAGCTCGACAACCGCGTCCGAGCGTCCTTCCGTTTCCTCGTCTCGTTCCTCTACAGGGGCGGGTTCGACCGCGCCTGCGGGGTTTTCGAGATCAAGCATTTCCGACTCAGCCAAATCCATCGTGTGCCACTCATTCTGAGAGGCGGCCGACGGCGATAACCGTCCGCGTGCCACATTCTGCCATCACGGCCATCCTAATTTCCCTCAAAGCATTTCGCGGGGACTAGGTAGACCCGTGCGACCCTATTCTGTGTGGAATCGCTGAAGGTTCCAACAAGTTTTTCGTGTCAGACTGTATTACCTAAAATCCGACACGAAACAAAGGCTTACAGAGGGGGCTTATCGTAGCGTTTACGGATGGAACGGATCGCGTACCAAAATCGTATCGTCGCGCTCGGGGCTGGTGGACAGCAAGGCGACCGGCGCTTCGATTAACTCTTCCAGGCGACGGATATATTTAATTGCCGTCGCAGGCAGATCGGCCCACGAACGCGCGCCTTGGGTACTTTCCGCCCAACCTTCGAGGGTTTCATAGATCGGTTCAACCCGCGCCTGGGCGCTGGCGAGCGCCGGGAGATAGTCGAGCTCCTCCCCATCCAGCCGGTAGCCAGTGCAGATTTTGAGTTCGTCAAACCCATCCAGCACGTCCAGCTTCGTCAGCGCGATGCCGGTGATGCCGCCCACTTTGATGGCTTGGCGTACCATGACCGCATCGAACCAGCCGCAGCGGCGCTTGCGCCCCGTGACGACGCCGAACTCCTTACCCGTTGCGCCGATCCGCTCGCCGATTTCATCGGTGAGTTCGGTCGGGAACGGTCCGGAGCCAACGCGGGTGGTATAGGCTTTGGTGATGCCGAGCACATAGGATAGCGCCGACGGCCCGAGGCCCGACCCGGCAGCCGCTTGGCCCGCGACGGTGTTGGAGGAAGTCACGAAGGGGTAGGTTCCGTGATCCACGTCCAGCATCGCCCCTTGCGCGCCCTCGAACAGAATGCGCTTGTCGGCCTTATGGGCGGCGTCGAGCAAGCGCCACACCGGCCCGGCGAAGGGCAGCAGGCGCGGGGCGAGATCGAGAAGCTGCTGAAGCATCTCGGCTTTTTCCATCTCCGGCGCGCCCAGGCCGCGTAAGAGCGCGTTGTGATGGGCGAGCAGCCGGTCGAGCTTCTGCCCCAGTTCTGCCGGATCGGCGAGATCGCAGACGCGGATCGCGCGGCGCGCAACCTTATCTTCATAGGCCGGGCCAATACCGCGCCCGGTTGTGCCGATTTTGGATGCGCCGCTCGCCTCTTCCCGCGCCCGGTCGGTCGCGCCGTGCAGCGGCAGAATGAGGGCCGCATTATCGGCGACACGCAGGTTTTCCGGCGTTAGTTTCACGCCTTGGGCGGCAATCCGTTCGATTTCGGCAAGCAAAGCCCAGGGATCGATCACAACACCATTGCCGATGACTGAAAGCTTGCCCTGGCGCACCACGCCCGAGGGCAGCAGCGAGAGCTTATAAACCGTTCCGTCGATGACCAGCGTGTGACCGGCGTTATGACCGCCCTGGAACCGCACGACCACATCGGCGCGTTCCGACAGCCAATCGACGATCTTGCCCTTACCCTCGTCCCCCCACTGGGAGCCGACTACAACAACGTGGCTCATGCGCGTTCCTCAAGCTCGATAATGCGACCGCCCCGGAAAATTGCGTGGCAGTTTAGGCGCTTTGCGGTTTCGTCAACCGCTTCCAACGGGTCAAGCCCGGCAATTGTCACCCAGCCGTCGGCGCGGGCGCTGCGGCCCACATCGACCGGCGTTCCAGCGGGTAAATACAGGCGCTTGCGCGGCGGCGGTGCGGGCACGGCGGGCAGGATCGCGTCCATATAGAGCGTGACGCCGGTCGAAGCCTCGTTTTGCTCGGGACCCGCCTGATAGCGCCCACCGCGCCCAAGTTCGCCGCGCACTTGCCGGGCGAAGAGCGTGAAGCCGACGCCCGTATGATATTCGAACCCGCGCCCTTCGATGGGATCGATCGTTAGCCCCACCTGCGGCACTTGGTGCAGCAGCGCGGTTGCCACATCGGCCAAATCTTGGCGCAGGGGCTGGACGGCATCGGGCAGATCGAGCGAGGTCAGCAGCATCAACGCGGCGCGGGCCGGGCCGGTGGCGGCCAGCAACCCGGTCAGAAGATCCGCGAGCGGCCCGGCTTGCGCGGCAGCGGCAGCGGCGTCTTTCCGATCCAACGCATCGCGCACGGCCTGGCGCTGGCCTGCGGGCAGGGCGTAAAGCTCGAAGAGTTTCGGCACCAGGGCGGCAACGGTGAGATCGACCGTAAGCCCGGCAACGCCAAGGCCGCTCAACCCCTCCAGCGCGCAGCGGATCACCTCCACATCGGCGGCGACCGAGGCGGCTCCGATAAGTTCAATCCCGACTTGGGTAAACTGGCGCTGCGGCTGCAACTGGCTACCCTTCACCCGCAGCACGTCCCCGGCATAGGCGAGGCGAAGCGGGCGCGGGCGGTGGGCAAGGCGGCTGGTG
>NZ_JBILQX010000231.1:0-4592 GCF_044372965.1 Elstera sp.
TTGATGGCGATTTGGTTTTCCAGCGACAGGCGCCGCTCGATGAACTGGCGGCGCTGCGCGTCCATCAACTGCTTAACCTGGGGGTCGCTGGCCCGGCTGGTGAGTTCGACGGGAAAGGCGATCTCCTTCGCCCGGTCGCGCTCGGCGGCAAGGCGCGCATCAAGCGCCATCGTCGCATCCAATTGCCCCTGAACGACTGAGAGATTGGCCTGGGCCCGTGTCGGGTCTAGGCGCAGCAGCGGCTGACCTTCGGTCACAACGCTCCCATCGTTCACAAGGATTTCGCGAACGATGCCGCCTTCGAGGTGCTGCACGGACTTGCGTTTGCTCTCGACCACCAACGTGCCATGGGCCACGACGGCAGCATCGAGCGGCGCCAGGGCCGACCAGGTGCCAAACACGGCAAAGCACAGAAAAATCCCAAGCAAACCAACCCGCATCGGCGTGCGGTAGTTGAGCGCAACCGACGTGTCGCTTGCGCTGTGAAACTCAACGCCTTGAAGGGTTACGACTGGATTCTGATCCGTCGGCACCGGCTCACCCGACGCGGGGCGGGGTGCTAGCGTCCCATTGCTCATGTCGATTTCCTTTCTTGACCTTCAGTCCCAACCTGCGTTCCCAAGGAGGGGTCGGACGGGGGCGGCGGCGTTGGGGACGGGCCGCCCGGCGGCGTTCCCGGCGCAACCGTGCCCGGTTGGACGGGGGGCTGAAGCGGCGTCACGGTTCCCGTCGGCGGCGTCGGCGGTCGGGGGGCTGGTTGCTGTTGTTGTTGCATCGGCACGGGCCGCGTCAACTGGCTGATAATCTGATCGCGGGGGCCGAATTGCGCTACCTGACCATCGGTCAGCAGCATGATCTTATCGACGCCGGTGAGGATATTCATCCGATGGCTGATCACCACCACCGTCGTCTTTTCCTGGCGCATTTGGTGGATGGCGCGCATCAGCGCTTCTTCCCCAACGCTATCCAAGTTCGAGTTCGGCTCGTCGAGCAGCACGAAGGCCGGACGCCCGTAAAGCGCGCGCGCAAGGCCAATCCGCTGCCGCTGCCCGCCCGACAGCACGTGGCCACCGTCGCCAATCACCGTATCGTAGCCCGCCGGGAAGCCCAGAACCATGTCATGGACCCCCGCCTTTTGGGCAGCTTCGATGACGGCGAGCGAGTCAACCGGACCAAAGCGGGCGATATTCTCGGCAATCGTTCCGTCGAAAAGCGCCACATCTTGCGGCAGATAGCCTAAGTGCGGGCCGACCTCTTCGCGCGACCATTGGTGAATATCGACGCCATCCAGTCGCACGGCCCCGCCCATGATCGGCCAAATGCCAATCAAAGCGCGCGCCAGGGTCGATTTCCCAGCCGCGCTCGGCCCAATCACGCCCAGAACCTCGCCGGGCTCCAGCGCAAAGGTCACGCCTTTGAGAATCGCAACCTGCGTTCCCGGCTGCATCGCAATCACCCGCTCGGCGACCAACCGGCCTTCCGGGCGCGGCAAGGCCATATTGGTGTGATCTTGCGGAACCGCGCTGAGCGCATCATTCAAGCGGCCATACGCGGCCCGCGCATTAATAAGAAACTTCCACTGCCCGATGACCATTTCCACCGGCTGCAGCGCGCGGCCCAGAATGATCGAACAGGCGATGATCATACCGGCGGTAATCAGATTTTCGATGGCGAGATAAGCCCCGAGGCCTAGCACCATCACCTGCACGAAAATGCGGGTGAATTTGCTAAGGCCAACGATCAACCCGGCCCGGTCGCTCGCCAGCGCCTGAAGCTCCAACATCCGCCCGTGCTTGCGCGACCACCGCGCCGCAATACCGGGCATCATGCCCATCGCCTGCAAAGCTTCGGCACTGCGCATGCTGTTCTGCGCATATTGCGAGGCCGCCCCCGACATTTTCCCAGCATCTTGCAAGGTTTCGCGCGTCGAAATCTCGTTAAGAACCGCGAGAATTACCAAAATGATCATCGCGACGAGGCTGAGCACGCCAAGCCAAGGATGAATTGCAAAGGCGATAACGAGAAAGATCGGCGTCCAAGGCGCATCGCAGAACGAGATGAACCCCGCCCCGGTCAAAAACTCGCGAACGGTATTGAGGTCCGACAAAGCCTGCGGCCCAACGCCCGCCTTGCGGTTCGCCGGATCGAACACCGCGCGGAACACGCGCAAGCTAAGCTGCCGATCTAAATGCGCACCGACGCGCACCAGCACCCGCGAGCGGACAAGCTCCAGCAGGGCCATCAGCAGCAGCATCCCCCCCGCGATCACGGTGAGCAGCACGAGCGTTTGCTCGCTCCGGCTCACCAGAACGCGGTCGTAGACCTGCAACATATAAAGCGGTTGCACGAACATCAGCAAATTGATGAAAAAGCTGAAAACTGCCGTTGCATAAAATGCCCCCCGGCAGGAGCGCAAGGCTTGCTTCAGAACACTGAGCTTCGCAGATCCGTTATTTACCCGAGTCACCGAGGTGCACTCCTTCTCGCCTTTCTTGAACGGCCGGCGACCCTTCGCCGAGCGATCCCCAGTAGGATCAGCCCCCACAGACCGTTAACAAGTTACTGTATGCTGTGCAGCGCGTAAGCCTTAATCGACAAAATCTATCCGGTCAACCTGACATGCCATCCAGCCACGTACAAGCATAACCGTCACAGTCCGCTGTCGAAGACAGCAGGGCAACAGATGGGAAAATAGAGCTATTTTACAAGTGTCTTGCGACGACGATGGGCTTTTCAGAAACAGGGCGTTACTGGAATGCTACACCTGTTAACGCCGCCCCCGTTCAGAGAGGGAGCGTACGAGCGATACCTGTGCAGGCAGGCAAACCGTTGCTAAATCATACTTCTCAACAACCCGTCGGCGCGCGGCCTGGCGCATCGCCCGATAGGCTTCAGGACGATTGAGACCATCCAAAACCGCCGCCGCAAGAGCTGCCGGATCGAAAAAATCGACCAAGACCCCCTCTTTGCCGTCATCAATGACCTCCATCACCGGCGCGGTGCGCGATCCGATGATGAGGCATTCACAGGCCATCGCTTCGAGCAGCGACCAGGAGAGGACGAACGGATAGGTTAAATAGACGTGGGCTGCCGACATCTGCAAAAGCCCAATGAAGCTAGGGTAGGGGACATTCCCTAAAAAATGCACCCGCCGCTTATCGATCCGATCGGAAACCTCGTCAAAGAACCGCTGCTTCCACGACGGGCCGCCCTTAGGCGGGGCGGCACCGTAGCTCACGCCCTCGCCACCAACGATCATGATATGCGCGGTCGGGTGGCGGGCCAGAATCTCGGGCAAGGCCCGCATGAAAATATGATAACCGCGATAAGGCTCTAAATTGCGGTTCACGAAGGTCACTATCGGATCGCCGGACTTGAGCGTAACCCCTGCTTCTTTCAAGGTTATGCTGAGCCCGCTTCGCGGGGCAATTGCCTGGGTATCCACACCGTCATGGATAACCGAAACACGATCCCATTCCCAATGCGGATAGGTTTCCTTTTGCCACTGGGTTGGCGATAGCCCCCAGTCCATCTGATGAAGCGCCCACAGCGGAGCGGGCTGTTTGCTAGCAACCCGTAGCTGATTATCGAAATCGGTGCTCGCGAACTCCGGATCGAAATCAGTATCCACGCCCCGGCTATGGTAAAAAAACTCAAGGAAGTGAAGTTGCCGCGCCGCAGGCCAGACCTCGCCCAAAAACAGGCTCTCCCCCCAACCGGGATGGGCAATGATCACATCGGGGGTAAAGCCCTGGGCCCGCATCTCCAACGCCGTTTTTACGGCTGAGCTCGCCCGAATGAGCTTTGCTTCCGTATCAAGCAGCAGCGGCGAGATATTCGGCGTCGTCCCCTGTGTCGATACATGGCTGAAAGCCTGAATGCCCGGAAAACTCTTGCCCGCCTGCATAGACAAGGCAGCAACCGTGACATCGCTCATCGATGCAAAAGCCGGAGCGAGCGATTTAAACTGGCCCGGGAAATTTTGATGAACAAACAGAAGTTTCATAGCAAAGGCTGAATCGGCTCACCAAATTGGGATGATCCTCCACCCCCGACATTAACCGAAGCAACCCCCATGACCATCTCAGAGGCCTGGAAGACCCCGATGAGGGTAACGCGCGTTATTTCATTGAATTTAATGATAATATCGCCGGTGTAACTAAATAATACTTCAGGCGCTTTCGTCATCATGTCCAAATCTTCTAAGACAAGCTGATCAACACCAAAAGTAAAATTCTTAATTTGAAGATCACCCTCGCCAACCATCACGCTCTCATGCGCGTCGGTGAGTGTGAGAATCTTCCCGTCCTCTGCTGAAACGAGAAGAGTGATTGCGTCCGCGCCCGTATCGCCCTTAGCACCCAAATCCTGAAGCGTGCCCTGCCAAGCGATGAGATCGAGCAGGCGAATATCCACAATGCTCTGATGGAACTGCAACGTTCCGCCATCGAGAACAAGATCAAAGCTTGCCGGCCCCGTCGCCGCAGAGGATAAGGTCGAAACGGTAGCCTTACCGACAATCGTCGTTATCGCCCCGGTTGTCGACGCCACCCCGCCTAGGGGAGCGATTTCCGGCACCATATATTGGTCTT
>NZ_JBILQX010000232.1:0-4582 GCF_044372965.1 Elstera sp.
GACCATTGAAAAGCTGAAGCGGGAGGCGGTTATCCCCAAGCTTTGGTCGCTCGGCGAGGAACTCACGAAGGACGTGCGCGGGCTTGTCACGAAGCACGGCTTAGATGGAATCTTCGCCCTCACCGGGGCCGCCCCCTGGATGCTGCTAGTGGTGAACGATCACCCGAAGGTCCGCAAAGAGGCGATCAAAACGCTGTTCCTGACCGAAATGCTCGCGCGCGGCATTCTGATGAACGCCAGCCATAACGTCTGCTGGGCCCATGACGCCACCGATATGGCGCGGATGCGGCAAGCCTGGGACGGCGCTTTGGGCGTCGTTGCGCAAGAAATCGCCGGGGGTGCGCTGATTGAGCATCTGAAGGCCCCGATCATCGAACCGATCTTCAAGGTGCGCTGATGCAACAGCCGCAGGCGATCATCCGTTGCGAGGCCGGGGGAACGACCGGCCTTGGCCATGCCGTGCGCTGCTCGGCCCTTGCCGGGCGGCTGCACCAAGCCGGGTGGCGGGTTTCGGTGGCGATTTCGGATGCGGGCTATGCCGCCGTGCCGGACCTTGCCGCCCTGCCGCGCCTCCGCCCCGAAGCCGCCGTGGAAACGCCTGCGGACCTTGTGATTCTTGATGGCTATGACTTCGGCCTTGATGTGGAGCAGAAGTTCCGCCGCGCCGGGCGCAAACTGCTGGTCATCGACGACGCCCCGACCCGCCCGCACGACGCCCATATTCTGCTCGATTCAACCCTTGGGCGGACCGCAGAGGAGTATGAAAGCGTCGCCCCTTCGGCCTGCGTTTTGGCCGGTGCCGCCTATGTGCCGCTCCGCCCCGCCTTTCGCCGGGCGCGGGCCGAACGCTGGCAGCGGTTTAAGGCGGAAGCCCAACCGGAGGTTCAGCGCGTTCTCGTCTCTTTCGGCGGCACCGATCCGCTCGATCACACGGGTAAAGTGCTAACGGCCCTCGCCGAGCACGCGCCCGCCCTCACCTTCGTCGTCGTGATGGGGCCGAGTGCGGCGCATCTTGAGAGCGTCCGCGCCCAAGTGGCCGAGTTGCCGGGGGCTGAACTGCACGTCGCGCCGCCCGATATGGCCGGGCTCATGGCCGGGTGCGATCTCGCTCTTGGCGCGGGCGGCACCTCCTCCTGGGAGCGTTGCTGCTTGGGCCTGCCGACGCTGGTGCTCATCATCGCTGAAAATCAGCGCCCCGGTGCGGAACGGCTCGCCGCATCGGGGGCAGCTTGGTTGGTGGAGGACGACCCCGCTGCGATTGCTGACCGCTTCGCCGCGCTGCGCGCCGATAGCTCGGCCCGCGCCAAAATGACCGAAGCAGGGCGCGCGCTGATCGACGGGCGCGGGCTCGACCGGGTTCTGCTGCCGCTGATGCCGTCCCAATCCATTCTCGACGGGCGCGTGTCGCTGCGCCTGATGGAGACCCGTGACGAAGCCCTGCTGCTCGACTGGCAGCGCCACCCGGAAACCCGGCGCTATGCCCGCTCCGCCGCCGCGCCGACCGAAGCGGAACATGCCGCTTGGTATCGACGCCTGCTGGAAGATCCCGACCGCCTGCCCTTTTTCGTGCAGGAAGACACGCCGATGGGGCCGCGCCCCGTTGGCTATGTGCGCCTCGATTGGCGGGCGGAGCCGGTGCCGGGGTGGGAAATTTCCATCGCCACCGCCCCCGACCATTACCGGCGCGGGATTGGCCGCGCCGCCCTTAACCTCGCCTCGGCCCTGGTGCCGCGCGAGCCGATCCTCGCCCATGTGCTGCCGGAAAATGAAGCCTCCCACGGGCTATTCCGCGCCGCAGGTTACCTTCCGTTCACCGAGGGCTGGTATCGTCTAAGTCCCCGCCTGACAGAAAGCGCTGCATGACCCAGAGTTTTGCGATTGCCGGTCGCCCCATCGGCCCCGATCACCCGCCCTATATTATTGCGGAAATCAGCGGCAACCATAATGGCGAGATTGCCCGCGCCAAAGAATTGATCTCGATGGCGAAAGCCTGCGGGGCCGATGCGGTGAAGCTGCAAACCTACACCGCCGATACGATCACGATCGATCACAATGGCCCCGGCTTTACCATCAAAGGCGGGCTGTGGGACGGGCGCACGCTCCACGATCTTTACGGCGAAGCCCATACGCCGTGGGAATGGCACGGCGAATTGTTCGATCATGCCAAGACCGAAGGCATTGCCTGCTTCTCCTCGCCGTTTGATTTTACCGCCGTCGATCTGCTGGAAAGCCTAAACGCGCCCGCCTTCAAGATCGCCTCCTTCGAGATGATCGATTTGCCGTTGATCCGCTATGTGGCGCGCCTGGGCAAACCGATGATTATTTCGACCGGCCTTGCTAATCTTGGCGAGATTTCCGAGGCTGTCGCCGCGGCCAAGGGCGCGGGCAATACGCAGCTTTGCCTGCTGCATTGCGTCTCGGCTTACCCCGCTGCCGCCGAAGACTATAATCTCGCAACCATTGCCCATCTGGGCGCGGCGTTCGACGTGCAGCCCGGCCTGTCCGACCATACGCTGGGTACAGCGGTGCCGGTGGCGGCAACGGTTCTGGGCGCGACGGTCATCGAAAAACACGTCACCCTGCGCCGCGCCGATGGCGGGCCGGATGCGGCTTTCTCGCTGGAGCCGGACGAGTTGAAGCGCTTGGTCGATGATACGCGCACCGCCTGGGCGGCCAAGGGCCGCATCACCTATGAGCAGCAGGACGGCGAAAAGGGCAATGCCCAGTTCCGCCGCTCGCTCTATGCGGTCGCGGATATTAAGGCGGGCGAGCAACTGACGCCGCTCAGCGTGCGCTCCATCCGCCCCGGCTTCGGGCTTGCGCCGAAATTCTACGAGCGCGTGCTGACCCTGACCGCCCGCACCGATATTCCGCGCGGCACGCCGCTGGATTGGACCTTGCTGGCCTAGTTACCGAGGAAATTCCATAATGAGCTTCATTCCCTACGGCCGTCAGGAAATCGACGAAGACGATATCGCCGCCGTCGTCGCCGCGTTGAAATCCGATTGGCTGACGACCGGCCCGAAAGTGGGCGAGTTCGAAAAAGCCTTTGCGGAGTTTACTGGCGCAAAAGAAGCCGTCGCGGTTTCCAACGGCACCGCCGCGCTCCATTGTGCCATGCTGGGCGCGAACATTGGGCCGGGGGACGAGGTGATCGTCTCCACGATGACCTTCGTGGCCTCGGCCAATGCCGCCGTTTATATGGGCGCAACGCCCGTGTTTGCCGATGTTCTGCCCGATACGCTGACCATCGATCCCGCCGATGTCGCCCGCAAGATCACGCCGAAGACGAAGGCCATCGTCGCGGTCGATTACTGCGGCCAGCCCTGCGATTACGACGCGCTCTGGGCCTTGTGCGAAACCCACGGGCTGAAGCTGATTTCCGACGCCTGCCACGCGGTTTGCGGCTCCTATCGCGGCAAATCGGTCGGCACGCTCGCCGATTTCTCCACCTTCTCGCTGCATCCGGTGAAGCATTTCACCACGGGCGAAGGCGGGTTGATTACCACCGACGATCCCGACCGGGCGCAGGCGATGCGGATTTTCCGCAACCACGGCATCACCTCGGACCACCGTAGCCGGGCCGCCACGGGTGGGTTCGCTTATGAACAGGTGATGTTGGGGTTCAACTACCGCCTAACCGATTTCCAATCGGCTTTGGGCATTTCGCAGTTGAAGAAACTGCCGAAATGGCAAGAACGCCGCTGGGCCATCGCCAAGCGTTACCGCGAAGCCTTCGCCGAAATGAACGCGGTGCGCCCGCTCGCCGAAGTGCCGCACACGCAGCACGGCTACCATCTATTCGTCGTGCGGATCGACCCGGAAGGCTCGCGCCTGACGCGGGATGAACTCTTCCCGATTCTGCGGAACAATCATCAGTTGGGCGTGAACGTGCATTATCAGCCCGTCCATACTCAGCCCTATTACCAAGCGACCTTCGGCACCAAGCTCGGTGATTGTCCGGTGGCGGAAGCTGCGTGGCCGCAGATCCTCACCATTCCAATTTGGGGGAATATGACCGACGCGCAGGCCGACCGCGTTATCGAAGCCCTGCGGGTAGAAACCAGCGGTCGGGCGGCGGCATGACGGCATTTGTTGCGCTGCCGCTCTATCGCGGCGGCCCGACTGTGGGGCGCTTGGGCCTCGGCACGGTGGCCCTTGGGCTGGCCTATGGCGTTGGGCCAGAGGCGGTTCTGCCGCCCGAGGCCGACGCGCTGGCGACGCTGCACGCGGCGCGTCAAGGCGGTGTGGATTTCTTTGACACCGCCCCCGCCTATGGCGATGCCGAGCGGCGGACCGGCCTTGCTTTGGGCGAGGATTCTGGGGCCGTTATCGCCACGAAAATCCTGTTGCCGAAGGATATCAGCGCCTTAGAGCTTCCGGCCTTTGTGGAAACGTCAGTCTCGACCAGCTTAAGCCGCTTGAAGCGGGCTAAGCTTGATATGCTTAAAATACACAATGCTTCTTCCGCCGATATGCAGAACCCGGTTTTGCTGGCGGCCTTGCGGGGGGAAATGGATGCCGGGCGGGTGGCAGCCTTAGGGGCGTCGGTCTATGGGCCGGAGGATGCCGCCGCCGTTAT
>NZ_JBILQX010000233.1:0-4580 GCF_044372965.1 Elstera sp.
CCGCCTTATGCGCTCATTCGTTGTACCCGTTCCCGCGGCACGACCTTCGCAGGCCGCGCCATCGAATGTTCCAGAACCCCCGGAACATGCCATGCCCCTTCAGGGCGCAGCAGAACCACATCATCCGCCCCGTACCGAATTGCCTCCGGGTGGGGATCGAACTCAACCACAACCGCCACATATTCCGCATCCGAAAAATGGAACGGCGGATGATTGGTCTGATTGAACCCATGACGGCGCCAGAACCGCAGAAGACGCTTCTGTGCATGGCCGTATACTTTCGTATAGCCCTTCCGCCGACAAAAATCGAATCCGAAATCAACGGCTGCCTCGGTGATTACGGTACCGCGGTACTCCGAACGCACGGCAAACCGTTCAAATTTAACAAATTCAGCAAAGTAACGTAATCGTATTGTCGCAGCCGGTTCGCCGTCAACAAAACCAATTATATGAGTTGCCGTATTATCATTGCCGTCAAATTCTTCGTGGAAGGGGCATTTTTGCTCACCACAGAAAACAGCGGAGCGTATCATATAAGCCATTTCTCGCTCTTCGGCGGTACCGGCCACTTTTACAGTGTATTCCATAGCCATTCTGACCCCCTTTTATTGAAAAAATACGTATGTATTCGCGTCCAATCACTGTACTGCGCATCAAGGTATCGACGTAACGGAGATAACTTGATACCCATATGCATTATTGCATAGCTCACCCCTATTAACACTTATGGTCCAAGAAGAAATTCTAATACCCATGCGTTTTTTCGAGACCTGCGTGCCGCTAAACCCTACCGTTGAAAAACAAACCCCGGCACCCACCGGGTTCCCTGAGAGGAGGGAATAATGACGTCCATCTCCGACCCGAATGCGATTGTAGTCGACCCCGCGCTGATCGGCGAAATTGACTGGAATGATCTGCGGTATTTTCTTGCGGTAAGCCGAACGGGGAGCTTTTCGCGCGCTGCAAGCACTTTGAATACCCATCAAAGTACAGTGAGCCGCCGTATCCAGATTCTGGAGGATCGCTTGCGCAGTCGGCTCTTCAGCCGCACCGCCCAAGGCGTCGTTCCCACCCGCGAGGGCCAAGCCTTGATCTATCAGGCCGAACGGGTCGAGGCGATTATGTTCG
Source organism: Elstera sp. (assembly GCF_044372965.1). NCBI lineage: Bacteria > Pseudomonadati > Pseudomonadota > Alphaproteobacteria > Rhodospirillales > Rhodospirillaceae > Elstera > Elstera sp. The sequence continues at coordinate 1,129 of NZ_JBILQX010000233.1, forward strand.
ATCTCAGGCGTCAGATCGCCGGGGGCAATACCCGCCTGACCGGCGCAGTGCGCATCGGCACCACCGACGGGTTCGGCGTTTACTGGATTACGCCCCGCCTGCCCGAGCTAACGGCGGCCCACCCCGGCCTGATGATCGACGTGCGCTGCTCGGAGTTTGATCCCAGCTTAGAGCGGCTTGAGGCCGATATCATCCTGCGCCTCGGGGACGAGGTGCAAGAACCCAACAGCCATAATGAAACGCTGGGGCATATGCCGTTTCGCTTCTATGCCTCGCGCGACTATCTCACCCGCGCGGGCACGCCGACAACCTGGGATGAGATCATCAATCAGCACCGCATTGTCGTGCATGATCATTACCCGACCGATGGCCCGTGGAAACCGTGGAGCGAACTCGCCCGCCACCCGCAGCATGTGGCCTACCGCACGAACTCGTCGGCAGCGCTGGTTGAAGCCACCAATTCCGGGCTCGGCATCTCGCTGATGTCCGCTTACATCCACAATAAATTGCCGACGTTGATTCCGCTGATCGACCCGCCGGGCTGGCAACGGCCCTCGCTGCCGGTTGTGCTCGTCTATCACCACGATATGCGGCGGACGAAGCGGGTGGAGGTGGTCATCCGCTTCCTGCGCGATGCGTTTCGCGCCTGGGTTCAGGAGGATCTGCCGATTATAAGTTAAGCAAATCCACCGCCGCGCGATCGTATCCCCGGCTCGCCGTCAGAAGCTGGCGTGTGTAGGCGTGGCGGGCAGTGCCGCTGCGGATGAGTTCCATCGCCGCCGTTTCCACAATCTCGCCGTGACGCATGACTGCCACCGCGTCGCACATATTGCTGAGCACGGCGAGGTTATGGGTGACGAGCAGATAGGTGAGGCCTTTCTCCGCGCGCAAACGCCGCAGCAGATTGAGAATTTCCGCCTGCACCGACACGTCGAGCGCGCTGGTCGGCTCATCGAGCAGCAACACGCGCGGCTCTAGAATCAGCGCGCGAGCAATGGCAACGCGCTGGCGCTGCCCGCCGGAAAGCTGGTGCGGATAGCGGAAGCGGAAGGATTGCGGCAGGCCCACATCGCGCAAGGCTTGTTCGATCCGCGCGTCGCGGTCACCGAGCCCGTGCACCGTTAAGGCTTCATCCAACACCCGATCGATGGTATGGCGCGGATGCAGCGAGCCGTAGGGGTCTTGGAAGACCATTTGCAGCTTCTTATGGAAGCTTTTAGTGCGGTTACGCCCTTGGCGCTCGCCGTCGATCACCACATCGCCGGTCCAATCGGGGTTGAGGCCCGACAGCGCCCGCAGCACGGTGGATTTCCCCGAGCCGGATTCGCCGACGATGCCGAAGCAATCGCCTTCCGGAACAGTAAAGGAGATGGATTTCACCGCCTGCACTTCCCGCGCGCCGGTGCGGAAGGTGATCGTGAGATTGGCGACATCGATCATCGGGCGGCTCATGCCAGAATCTCCGTCATCCAGGCGGGGTCACGGTTCAGGGTCGGCAGGTCCACGGGCGCGCCATCGAGACGCGGCAGGGCGCTCAGCAGCCCCTGGGTATAGGGGTGTTTGGCGTTCATCAGGTCTTTCGCTGCCAACTGCTCCACAATCCGCCCGCCGTACATCACCAGCACCCGGTCGCAGAAGGAGGCGACCAGATTGAGATCGTGGCTAATGAAAATCAGCCCCATGCCGCGCTGGGTGACGAGATCGTCGAGAATCGCCAACACCTGAAGCTGCACGGTGACGTCGAGCGCGCTGGTCGGCTCGTCGGCGATCATCAGATCGGGGTCGGGAATCAGCATCATGGCGATCATCACGCGCTGGCCCATGCCGCCGGAAATTTCGTGCGGATAGGCGCGGTAAACGCGCTCCGGGTCGCGGATTTTCACCGCCTCCAACATGGCGAGCGCTTTAGTGCGGGCGTCGCTGCGGCTCAGGCGTTGATGGGCGAGCAAGGCTTCTTCGATCTGCCGACCGATGGTCATGACCGGGTTCAACGAATATTTCGGGTCTTGCATGACAAGGCTGATGCGCTTGCCGCGAATCTGCCGCAGCGCCTTCTCGTCAGCGCCTTGCAAATCGATGCCATCGAACAAAAGCTTGCGCGCGACAACCTCCCGCGCTGCCGGAATAAGCCGCAGAATCGAGCGCCCGGTAAGGGATTTACCGGAGCCCGATTCGCCGACGATGCCGAGCTTCTCCCGGCCCATCGAAAAACTCACGCCGCGCACGGCTTCGAAGATGCCATCGGCGGTATCGAAGCGCACGCGCAAGTCTTCCACCTCAAGCAGGGGGTTTTGAGTCATCATCGGCCCCTTATTTTTGCTTCGGGTCGAACACGTCGCGCAACCCGTCGCCCAAAAGATTGAACCCGAGGCTGACGATCAGAATGGCAAGGCCCGGCATGGCCGCCACCCACCATTGATCGAGAATATAGCGCCGCCCGGCGGAGATCATCGCGCCCCATTCCGGCGAGGGCGGCTGTGCGCCAAGGCCAAGGAACCCAAGCCCCGCCGCCGTCAGAATGATTCCGGCCATATCGAGCGTGACGCGCACGATCAGCGACGAGAGGCACAGCGGCACGATATGGCCCGAGAGAATGCGCAAGGGCGAGGCCCCCAGCAGCCGGGCTGCCGCGATAAAGTCCGACTGGCGCACCGTGAGCGTTTCGGCACGGGCCATGCGGGCATAGGGCGGCCAGGAGGTAATCGCGATGGCGATGACGGCATTTTCAATCCCCGGCCCGAGCGCGGCAACGAAAGCCAGCGCCAGAATGAGGCGCGGAAACGCCATGAAAATGTCCGTAATCCGCATCAAGGCGGCATCGACCCAGCCGCCGAAATAGCCCGCCAGCACGCCGACCGCGAGGCCAACCGGGGCCACGATCACCGCGACGAGCGCAACAACCGTCAGCGTGATCCGCGCGCCCCACAGAATACGGGAAAGAATATCGCGGCCAAGATCGTCGGTGCCCATCCAATGCAGCGCACTCGGCGGCAGCAAACGGTTATCGAGGTCTTGCAGCACCGGCGAATAGGGGGCGATCCAGGGGGCGAGGGCGGCAATCACGATCAAGCCGACGACAATCGCCAGGCCCACGAGGGCGAGTGGATTGCGGCGCAACGCAAGCCACCGCCGATAGGCTTGGCCAAAATGGGCCTGTCTCCGGCTTTTCGGATCGGAACTCAGCAGCCAGGCGCGCAAGGTAAGGGCTTCGGTCGCCATTATTTCGCCCTCGGGTCGGCGATTCGATAGAGCGCATCGCAAAATAGGTTAATGCCGATGAAGGTAACGCCGATAATCAGCGTTCCGCCCAAAACGGCGTTCATATCGGCGTTCAGCAGCGAGGCGGTGATATAGGAGCCCAGCCCCGGCCAAGCGAAGACGGTTTCGGTCAGCACCGAGCCTTCCAGCAAATGGGCGTAGGAGAGCGCGATCACGGTAATCAGCGGCACGGC
>NZ_JBILQX010000234.1:0-4560 GCF_044372965.1 Elstera sp.
TGACGGCAAACCGCATTTCCTTGCCAACCACGCGGGCGGGATTCTCGGCGGGATTTCCACCGGGCAAGATATTGTCGTGCGGATGGCGATTAAACCGACCAGTTCGATCCTCATTCCGCGCCAAAGCATCACCGCCGAGGGGGAGGAAATCGACGTGCAGACCAAGGGCCGTCACGATCCCTGCGTCGGCATTCGCGGCGTGCCGGTGGCCGAAGCCATGCTGGCCCTGGTGCTGGTCGATCAAATGATGCGCCACCGCGCGCAATGTGGGTGAGCGTTCAATAATCAAAAAGGGGAGAAGAAGGATATGCCGCAGCCGACCAAAGTGATGGACCTGACCACGCCGGACGACAGCAGCCTCCCCGACGATCTGAAACCCTATTTCCAGAAATGCCGCGACAAGTTGGGCATGGTGCCGAACGTGCTGCGGGCGTGGCTGTTGCGCCCGGAAAAACTGCGCACCTTCATTGCAAGCTATAACGAACTCATGCTGGGCGACTCGGGCCTCAGCAAGCTCGAGCGGGAGATGATTGCGGTCGCCGTTTCCGCCGTCAACCGCTGTTACTATTGCCTCGTTGCCCACGGCGCGGCGGTTCGGCAGCTTTCGGGCGACCCCGAGTTAGGCGAAATGCTGGTGATGAATTACCGCGTCGCCGAACTCCCCGCCCGCCAGCGCGCCATGTTGGATTTCGCCGTAAAATTGACCGAATCCCCGGCTTTAATCGCGGCGCGGGATCGTGAGATTTTGCGGGACCATGGCTTTACCGATGCAGATATTTTCGACATTTGCGAGGTCGCGGGGTTTTTTAATATGACGAACCGGGTTGCCCACGGCGTCGATATGATTCCCAATCCCGAGTATCATCGCCAAGCACGATAGGGAGAGCCGCAATGCGCCGGTTTTTGGTAGGCTGTTTAAGCTTTTTGGGCGTTATTTTTCTGCTGCTCGGGGGCGGTCTCGGCTACCTGGTTTGGCGCGGCTTTAGCGCGTTTGAAGAGGCAAAAGCCCCCGCGCTTCCAACCCATTTGCTGCTGACCCTGGCCATTCAGGGCGAACCGCCCGCCAGCCAATCGAACAACCCCATAAAGGCGCTGACCGGCGATAGCCTGTCGCTGCGCGACATTGTCAGCCGCATCGACGGCGCGGCGAAGGACGGGCGCGTGCAGGGGCTGTTCGTCGATTTCTCCAACGCTCAGCTTTCGCCTGCCGCTGCCCAAGATCTTGCCGCCGCCGTGCAGCGCTTCAAAGCCAAGCGCAAACCGACCTATGCTTTCGCCGATACGATGGGCGAGGCGGGCGGCGCGACCTTCACCTATGCCCTCGCGGCCCAGTTCGACCGCGTCTGGCTGCAACCCGCCGGGGCCTTGGGCATCGATGGGTTGGCGTTGGAACGGCCCTATCTGTCGGAAGCCTTAAAGGCCATCGGCGTTGCCCCCCGTCTCGATCAGCGCCACGAGTTCAAGGGCGGGATAGATATGTTCACCGAAGCCGGGCTCTCCCCGGCCTTACGCGGTTCCTTGCAAAAACTCACCGATGATCTGCTGGGCCAAGCCGTCGACATGATCGCCAAGGGCCGCAATATCTCGGTCGATGATGCGAAAGCCGCCATCGATACCGCGCCGATTGCCGCGCAAGACGCGGTAACGCAAAGCCTGATCGATCAAATGGGCTACCGCAGCGATGCCCTGCGTGCGCTGAAAGACACCAGCCGCACCCAGGCCACCGTGTCTTTGGACGATTACCACGTTCCCGATACGCTGCCGAATGCCGCCCTGCGCATCGCCGTTATCGAAGCCGCCGGGCCGGTAGTCCGTGGCGGCGAGGGGGATGATCCTTTTGCCGATGAGGGCAGTTTTGCGGCGGGCCGCGTGGTGGCCGCCTTCACCGCCGCCGTGCAAGACCCGACCGTGAAAGGCATCGTCTTCCGCATCGATTCCCCCGGCGGCTCCTATGTGGCGTCGGATACCATTTGGCAGGCCGTGCGCGCGGCCCAGGACGCCGGGAAACCCGTTGTGGCCGTAATGGGCACCTATGCGGCCTCCGGTGGCTATTTCGTCGCCGCGCCCGCCGATAAGATTATTGCCCAGCCCGGAACGCTGACCGGCTCCATCGGCGTCTATAGCGGTAAATTCGTTCTCACCGGCCTATGGGACAAGCTCGGCATTCATTGGGGACGGATCGCCAGCGGCGCGTCGGCGGGCCAAAACAGCCCAAACCGCGACTTCACTCCGGCAGAATGGGCGCGGTTCCAGGAAAGCCTCGACCGCATCTATGCCGATTTCACCCAGCGCGTCGCCGCCGGGCGGAAAATCCCGATGGAGAAGATGGATGCCATCGCCCGTGGCCGGGTTTGGAGCGGCGCGTCCGCCAAAGACGCCGGGCTGGTGGACCGTCTCGGCGGCATGACCGAGGCCGTGGAAGAAATGCGCGCCCTGCTGCGCCAACCCGCCGACGCGCAACTCCGCCTCGTCGATTACCCGGCCCCACAGAACAGCTTCGATAAGGCGCTGAAATTCGTCTCGAAACTGGAACAGACCGCCACCCGGATCGAAGGGGTACGGACCCAATTGGAGCCGCTGCTGAACGGGGAAAGCCTCTATGCGCCGGTCAATGTGAACCGCTGAAATGAAAGCAGCTGAACAAGGAAAATTTCAAAAATCTTTCGATTAACACGGAGAAAAGAAGAGAAATAGTTTAGTCCTTATCATCGCATTCATGCAGAATAATCTGCAAAAAATGCGATGATAACGGACTTAGAGCATTGCGCGTTAAATTAAGCGGACAATTATCTAGAACGGTGAATTATTGTTCTGACGGACTTCAGGAATATCTTGGCATGCATCCCAATGTTCGATAATTTTTCCGCTCGTTACACGGAATTGATCGAAACAAACCTGCCCCCGATCCTCCGGTGACATTTTTACGTGATTGAGAACAATTACGAGATCTCCCTCGGCCACAACACTCTTTATTTCAGCGGAACTTTTCGGAAATTTACTCAGGTAATTCGTGGCAAACTCGCGCAGCCCTTCCTTACCGTCTTTTCCGGCGCTATGCTGCTTATAGGAGCCAATATACCGATCAATCGCGGTCAGATCATGTTTATTGAATAGCTCGTCCATAAGAGCAATAACGATTTTCTTTTGGGTCGCGCTATCTTGGGCTACCGCACTCTTAGTGACGGTAGTTGTTAGGACAAGCCCTGCAATCAATAGGGCAATAGGTGCAAAGGACGTGCGACGCATCTTAATCTCCAGGGTTTGAGGCACGGTGAACGCCTCCTCTGTACGGTGATTTTTGATTTAAGAATATGGGGGCAAACGGTACACTTCGTCCCATGAATGGAACACCCTATGACGCTCAGGCCGTGCGTTTGCTTGATTTTCTGGCGCGAAATGGCAGTTTTCGGAAAGCTGCGCTCGCGGCGGGCGTACCTTTAGCGACATTCTGCCGCCACATTGAGTTGCTTGAACATAGCATGGGCGCAACCTTAGTTCTCCGTATGCCGCGCGCAACCAAACTCACGAGCCTGGGAGAGGAACTTCTTGCCCGCGCCGCGCCAGCACTTCAGAGTTTGGATGATACCTTTAAGGCTATTCGAGATTCTCAAGCTGAAGTAAGTGGAACCGTTCGTTTAACGACAACGCCGCTACTCGCCGAATTTCTGGTGGCCCCGGCCCTCGCCCCTATCTTGCTTACCTATCCTAAAATTCGGTTGGAGTTTAATTTAAGCGCGACGGTTCAAGACTTACGGGGCGAAGTTATCGACTTTGCGTTGCGGGTCGGAAATGTCCAAGACGAAAGCCTTATCGCGCGGCGAATTGGTAGAACCCGGTTTTTTCTGTATGGTAGTCCCAACCTGGGCGGTGTGAAGGAGCCTCCCCGATTGGCATTCTCGGACGATCCGGAGCGAAATTCAGCCTCGGTGGTAAGCACCGATTTGCGCGTACTTCGCCAACTGGTTCTTGCAGGCTGTGGAATTGCGGTTTTGCCGGAAATGCTGTGTCAAGCCGACGAAACCGCCGGTCGATTAGTGCGCTGGATGCCGAACCCAGTTGTCGAGTATCCGTTAAACCTCGTCTACCCATTTAAACAGTATAGACCTGCTGCCGTATCGCTTATTGCAAATGGTTTAGCGAAGTATTTGGAGGAGAATACTTAGAACTTCCGCGCCGCAATCAGAAACTCGCGGTTCCCATCCGGCCCGTCGATGGGGCTGGGGGCGAGACCTGTAACGATCCAGCCTTGGCCCTCGCTCAGCCACGCCTCAATTTTCGCACAAACCGCCTCGTGCTGCGCCACATCGCGCACGATGCCGCCCTTCCCCAGATTGCCGCGCCCCACTTCGAACTGCGGCTTAATCAGAGCGACCAGCGTACAGCCGGGCGCGGCGAGCGCCAGCGCGGCGGGGAGCACTAATGTCAGAGAGATAAAGCTGGACACCCGCAAAAACCCTCGCCCGTTCAGTTTTGCTGTGATTCACTGATGGGGTCCCTCGCTCGGAGCCTACCGATGGAACCTCAATCGCTTTTCAGCCTGAACGATCACCTTAAAGCCTT
>NZ_JBILQX010000235.1:0-4546 GCF_044372965.1 Elstera sp.
ACTTGATCGGCCTCTTGGCGCAGATGCGTCGTATAAATGCCACCGAAGGGGCGCAGAACTTCTGCTAGCGATACCAGTTCTGCCATCGGCGCGTCCCGGCTCGGCGGATAAGCGAGCCCACTGGACAGGCCCCAGGCCCCGGCGGCCAGCGACTGCCGCAGCCGGTCTTGCATGGCGCTCACTTCAACTGGTGTCGCTGCCCTGTCGAGCCGGTCCATCACCCCGGCCCGTAACGTCATGTGACCGATCAGGGCGAGGGCGTTTACGGCAGGCGGCTGGTCCCGTAAGGCGTCGGCATAGTCGGCAAACGTTGGGAAGCGAAACCCGCGCGCGTCGCCCAGTAAATCCAGTGGCGGAACCGGGGGAGCCGATAGGGTGAGCGGCGCAAGGCTAATGCCGCAATTGCCGACAATCACACTGGTAACGCCCTGATGGATTTTCGGGGTCATATCGGGGCTGTGGAGCAGCAGCGCATCATCATGGGTATGCACGTCGATAAAGCCCGGCGCGATCATCATGCCGCTCGCGTCGATCTCGTCATGGCCCCGCCCCGGCAGCGGATGGGCGATGGCCGCGATGCGGTCGCCGGTTACGGCCAGATCGGCGCTGAAGCGGGCCTGTCCCGATCCATCAAGGATCGTGCCGCCGCGAAAGATAAGATCATACTCGGGCATAGCGGGTCCTTTCACGGCCCGTATTGGGTCGCGCCTGTGACGGAAAACAGCAGCGGATTTAGGCGGTTCGGTTCAGTTTTTTGCGCTCGTGCCAAGCCCGGCCCGCCTGCACCAGGGCCATGAGCCCGACGGATGCGAACAAGATCAGCGTGGAGACGGCAGCGATCACTGGGGAAACGTCGAAATCGATATCCTCGAACATTTTGCGGGTCAGCGTTTTGCCCGCCGTGCCGGAGAGGAAGTAGGACACCACGGCTTCATCGAGCGAGGTGATGAAGGCAAACACCGCCCCGGTGAGAATCGCGGGCCTTAGCAGCGGTAGCGTTACGAACGTAAACGCCAGCACGGGCGAGGCCCCCAAACTTAAGGCCGCCATTTCCAAAGAAGGATCGAGCCGTTGCAGCGCCGCCGAGACGGTGAGCACGACGAACGGCACGCAGAGCACCACATGGGCGATCACCAATCCCGTCAGCGATCCCGTCAGGCCCCAGTGGGAAAAGGCGAGATAGAGGGCAACGGCCAGAATGATATGGGGAACGATCATCGGCGCGAGCACGAGGGATTTTATCACTCCCCGCCCAATGAAATTGCCCCGCACCAAGATCAGCGCCGTCACCGTGCCGATGGCCGTGGTGATGAGCGTGCTGATAACGGCGATCTTTAGGCTAAAGCCAATGGCTTCTTGCCAGTCGGGATCGGTAAAAAAAGCGGCATACCATTGCAGCGACCAGCTTTTTGGCGGAAAGGCCAAATATTTTTCACCGCTGAAGGAAAGCGGGATCACCAGCACGGTTGGCAGAATCAAGAACAGCAGGATCAGAACGGCAACCCCCGTTAGGGCAAGTGTTGCTAGCGGATTATCCAGCGGTGAGCGGGCGCGCATGATGGGCTCCTTCCCTAACTGACTTTGCGATCAAGGCCGAGGAAACGGCCAAAGAGCGTGACGATGATGAGGGTGATGACCAGCAGCACGGCAGACAGCGCCCCGGCGAAGGACCAATCGAGCACCTGCGTGGTCTGCTGGCCAATCAAGGTGGCGATGAAGAGCGTCTGCGGGCCGCCAATCAGGGCGGGAGTCACATAGAAGCCGATGGCGAGAATGAAGGTCATCAGCACCCCCGCATAAATGCCGGGCAAGCTGAGCGGCAGCGTGACCAACCAAAAGCTGCGCCAACGCCCCGCCCCCAAATTGCGCGCGGCGAGGGTTAAATCTGCCGGAATGGATTTGAGTGCCCCATAGATCGGCAGAATAACGAAGGGTAGCAGCACGTGGGTCATCGCCATCATCACGGCACCTTCCGTGTACAGCATCTTCAACGGGCTTTCGATGATCCCCAGCGCTTGCAGCCAGTCGTTCACGATACCCTTGCGCTGCAACAGGACGATCCAGGCGTAACTGCGGATCAGCACGCTCGTCCACAGCGGGACCAGCACGCAGGCTGCGACCGCAACCGCCCAAATGCCCTTCATCCGCGCCATCAGCATCGCGACCGGATATCCAAGCAGCAGTGTGGCGATGCTCACGACAAAGCTGATCCACAGCGTGCGGAGCATGACGCGAACATAAAGGCTTTCTTCGATCACGCGGGCGTAACTGCGTAAGGTGAACTCTGGCGCAAATACGCTTTCTTTCAGCAAGCCGATAATCGGCAGCAGGAAGAAGGTGGTCATCAGCGCCAACACGGGGGTCAGCAGAAGCAGCGAGACGGGCCAGGAAAAGCCGCGCGCACTGCTGCCGCGCCAGAGTTTCGCCCAACGCCCGGTGGGTGCTGTTGGAGGGGCAAGCGGTGGGGAGAGGCTCATTGCCCGTCCTCCCCGAAAAACAGTGCGGCGTCGGGTTGCCACGTCAGCGTAACCGTTTCGCCCATCTGCGGTGGCGGCGTACTGGCGGCTTGGCGGATTGTGATCAGCGGTTGATCTTGCGGGCCGTGGGTTGGCCTTACCGTGAGCAGGCGGGTTGCCCCGGCAAAAATAATCTCTTCCACCCGGCCCGTCAGCCCTTCGCCTGTGCCGGGGGTGACCGTAAAGCCCTCGGGACGCAGCGAGATGTGCACGGCATCCCCCGGCTTTGCCAAGGTTTCACCGGCGCTGGCCATAACCATCGTGCCGTCGGCAAGCTGAAGCTGGCCCCGCCCGTCCGTTTGACCCACAAGCGTTGCCGCCAAGAAATTCGTCTCGCCGATGAAGTTCGCAACGAAACGGGAGCGCGGACGATTATACAGCTCGTCGGGCGTGCCCACCTGCACCAGCTTGCCCCGGTTGAGCACGGCGATACGATCGGCCATCGTCAGCGCTTCTTCTTGATCGTGGGTGACGTAGATCACCGTTGCGCCCAAGGCCCGTTGCAGGTGCTTGATTTCGCTTTGCATCCGTTCGCGCAGCTTCTTATCCAGCGCGCCGAGGGGCTCATCCATCAACAGCAGCGGCGGCTGATAGACAATCGCGCGGGCAAGGGCCACCCGCTGTTGTTGCCCGCCGGAGAGTTGCGCCGGAAGCCGGTGCCCAAGATCGGTAAGGCCAACCGTATCCAGCGCCTCATCGGCTTTTCGGTGCCGCGCCTCCTTCGGCACGCCGCGCATCCGTAGGGGAAACGCTACATTGTCGCGCACGGTAAGATGCGGAAAGAGTGCATATTTCTGAAAGACCATGCCGATATCGCGCTTGTTTGGCGGCAGCCAAGTAACATCGCGCCCATCAATCGCAATTCGCCCGGCATTGGGCGATTCAAACCCAGCCAGGGTCATCAACAGGGTGGTTTTTCCAGAACCGCTCGGGCCAAGCAGGGCGAAAAACTCGCCTTCGGCAACATTGAACGACACATCATCGACAACTTTGAGCGGCCCATAGCTTTTATCTAGCTGATGAACCTCGATGGCCCCTCCCCGCACGGTAACGCGCCGGGCGGCAGAGGGCGAAAGGGGCGAGGCGGCGGTGGACATGGGAAAACCCCGGTATCGGTGGATGGGATTGCCCGATCATGAAATACGTATTTCACGATTCTTGCAATAAATAATTCAAAAAAAATGTTTTAAGAAAAGTTAATTTCATATCGGACGATCAGCCGCAAAAATGCTGTCGCTTACTCCCAACGAAAAGGCGGATCGGCTGAAGAACAGCCGATCCGCTGAGGAGGTTAGTGGGTCACACGGAAGATAAAGAGAAGAGTCTTAAGCTTACTGAGCAAGCCACTGGTTCCAGCGTTCCAGCACTTTTGTGCGGTTTTCTGCAACCCACGTGGCATCGATAACCGCCATTTTCGCTGCATTCTCGGGGAAGGCGGCATGATCGGCCAGTTCTTCGCGGCTATAAAGGCCGAGAACTTCTTTGTTCGCCGTGTCGTAATAGAACTGCTTGGCGAAGGCGAGGTGCGCTTCTGGGCGCGCCACGAAATAATCGAGGAATTTAATCGCGTCGTCGCGTTTGCCGCTGCCTTTTACCATGGCCCATAGTGCAACGTTAGGCACCGCGCCGTTCCACTCTACCGCCAGCGGTTCGCCCTGGCCCTTGAGTAGAAGGGCTGAGCCCGACCACATCATGGACAGGGTGACTTCGCCGCTGCGGAGCAGTTGCATGGCTTGATCGCCGGTGCGCCACCACGCGCTGACGGCGGGGCGGATTTCGCTCATTTTCTTGAAAGCGCGGTCAAGATCGAGCGGAAACAGCTTGTTGGGCGCAACGCCATCGGCCATCAGCGCCGCCATCAACGGCCACCAGGGCGCGCCGGAATTGGGCATGGCGCGTGGGCCAGGAAAGCGTTTCGTATCCCAAAACTCCGCCCAGGTTTTCGGGCCGCCTTGCGGGAATTTGGTAGTGTTGTAAACGATGTTCACGCCGCCTGCCGAGCGCAGAAAACCATTGCCGAGGCAGGCCCC
>NZ_JBILQX010000236.1:0-4540 GCF_044372965.1 Elstera sp.
CGTTAGCGGGCTAAAGCTACGATCCGGGGCCACGGCACTTTCCAGCGTGCGCAAGGAGGTTGTGCCGCAGGCGATAATCCGCCCGCCGCCCGCCCGATGGGCATTCAGCCGCGCGGCGGTTTCCGGTGAAAGTTCAGCCCATTCCGAATGCATCTTATGGTCTTCAATCCGCTCTACCTTCACCGGCTGGAACGTGCCCGCGCCCACGTGCAGCGTGACCGTTTCGGTGCGAACACCGCGCGCTGTGAGCGCCTCTAAAAGGCGCGGCGTGATGTGCAGCCCCGCCGTGGGGGCGGCGACCGCCCCGTCCTTGGCGGCGAAGATCGTCTGATAATCCTGCTTATCTTGGGCGTCTTGCGCCCGGCGGATATAGGGGGGCAGGGGCATCTCGCCGACCTGCTCCAGGGCGGTGGTGAGGTCTGCCCCCTGCCGGTCGAACTTGATCAGCACTTCGCCGCTGTCGCGCTTTTCCAGCAGCGTCGCCCGCAGAACCTCGCCGATCAGGATGGTATCGCCGAGCTTCAGGCGTTTGCCCGGCTTGGCAAAAGCTGTCCAACTACCGTCACCCTGGCGTTGATGCAGCAGCAGTTCAACCGGAACCGAAACGCCCCCCTCTTGCCGCTCCCGCACGCCATGCAGCCGCGCCGGAATTACCCGCGTATCGTTGAAGACGATCAAATCGCCCGGCCCAAGAAGCGCGGGCAAATCGCCGATGAGGCGATCTTCCAGCGCCGCGCCGACGCAGAGCAAGCGCGCGGCCTCCCGCGGCTCCATCGGACGTTCGGCGATGAGGGAATCGGGAAGCTCGAAATCGAAATCGGCGACGTTCATGGAAACTCTTTGCTGCGCAAGGTTAGGGGCGCTGCCCCTAACGACCCCGATTCAGGGGCTTGGCCCCTTAATAATCCCTTTTATTGGATCGGAGTTTCTACGCTGCAAATCGAGGAAAAGAAATGGGATTCTCAAGGGGCCAAGCCCCTTGAGTGGGGTGCACCCGCGCGTTTGACGCGCAAAGCGCATCTGAGGCAAAGCCCCTGCTATTGCAGCCTTAAAACCGTGCCGTTTTGCTCGCATTCCGCCGTCGCCAGATCGAGATACAACGGCGCGATACCGTCCGGCGTGGGGAAGGCGCTAGCGTCTTCCCCCGGAAAGCCTTCGGCGCGCAGGCGGGTGGCGACTGTGCCGGGATCGACGCAGTTGACGCGCAGCTTCGTCTTGGCGTTTTCGACGGCGTAGGTCTGCATCAAGCTCAGCAGCGCGGCCTTACTGGCGGCATAGGGGCCGGTGAAATGCTCAGGCACCGCCGTGCCAGGGCCGCCGACCGTGGCGATGATACGCCCGGCGTCCGACGCCCGCAGCAGCGGATCGCAGGCGCGAATCAAGCGCCAGGGGGCCGCAAAATTCACGGCCATCAGCTTTTCGAAAATCTTCGGCGTCTGGTGCCCAACGGGCGAGAAGCCCCCCAGCATGCCTGCATTCAGTACCAGCACGTCGAGCCGCCCGAAGCGTTCGGCCAGGGCATAGCCAAGCTGATCGATCTTCGCGCCATCGGCGAGATCGAGCGGCAGCAGGGTCGCCCCTGGGTGGCCGGTGGCGCGGATCGCGTCATCCACCTCTTCGAGCCCGCCGACCGAACGGGACACCAGAACCACCTGGGCTCCCTCGGCAGCAAACAGTTTGGCGACGGCGGCACCGATACCGCGCGATGCGCCGGTGATGAGCGCGATGCGTCCTGCTAACTTTCCGTTGCTCATGTTATTCCGCCAGCACGCTCACGCGGTCGTCGCTGGTGCCGTCGGTAAAATCGGTCAGCGGAATCGGGTAGTCGCCCGTAAAGCAGGCGTCGCAGAAGCCCGGATTGCTGGCGATGCGGCCCTCATCATGGCCCATCGCGCGGTAAAGCCCGTCGATGGAGACGAAGGCGAGGCTATCGGCCCCGATGAACTTGGTCATCGCCTCCACGTCCATCTGGCTTGCCAGCAGCTTGTCGCGGCGGGGGGTATCGACGCCATAGAAGCAGCTATAGGTCGTCGGCGGCGAGGCGATGCGCATATGCACTTCCTTAGCCCCAGCGGCGCGGACCATTTCCACGATTTTGGTGGAGGTGGTGCCGCGCACAATGCTGTCATCGACCAGAATTACGCGCTTGCCGTAAATATGGGCGCGGTTGGCGTTATGCTTCAGCTTCACGCCCAAATGGCGGATCTGATCGGTCGGCTCAATGAAGGTCCGGCCAACATAGTGATTGCGGATAATCCCAAGCTCGAACGGAATCCCGGCCTCATTGGCATAGCCGAGCGCGGCGGGCACGCCCGAATCCGGCACCGGAATGATGACATCGGCATCAACCCCGGCTTCCCGCGCGAGTTCCGCGCCGATGCGCTTGCGGGCGTTATAAACGCTCTCGCCTTCGACGATGCTATCCGGGCGGGCAAAGTAGATATGCTCGAAAATGCAAAAGCGGCGGCTGGCTTTCGGGAAGGGGTGGCGGCTGGTCAGCCCATCGCGGGTAATAATGACCATCTCGCCCGGCTCAACGTCGCGGATGAAATCGGCCCCGAGAATATCGAGCGCGCAAGTTTCCGACGCCATCACATAGGCATCGCCCAAGCGGCCCAGCACAAGCGGACGCACGCCATTGGGGTCGCGCACGCCGACGATCCCGTCGTCCATCAGTCCGACGAAGGAATATGTACCAGAAATCTGCCGCAGCGCATCGATCAGCCGGTCAACCACGGCGGTTGCGAGCGCCGTTGCGATCAGATGCACCACGACTTCCGTATCGGTAGTCGATTGGAACAGGGAGCCGCGCTCAACAAGGCGGCGGCGCAGGGCCTGATTATTGGTCAGATTGCCGTTATGGGCGATGGCAAAACCGCCAATGGCAAGATCGGCAAACAGCGGCTGAACATTGCGCAGCAGCGTGTCGCCGGTGGTGGCGTAGCGGGTGTGGCCGATGGCGGCATGACCCTTGAGGCGATTAATTACGTCCGGCTGGGCGAAGGTTTCGCCGACATGGCCAAGCGCGCGGTGCGCGTTGAACTGCTTGCCGTCGAAACAGACAATCCCCGCCGCTTCCTGGCCGCGATGCTGGAGCGCGTGCAGGCCGAGGGCGGTATGGGCGGCGCTATCCGGGGTGCCGTAAATGGCGAAGACCCCGCACTCCTCCCGCAGCTTATCGTCGTCAAACGGATGCGTGGTGAGCATGCGGGTAATCCCCTTCGAAAGACTTGGCTAAACCCGACCGGGCGAGGCGGGGCAATGGCAAGGCGCCTCTTTACTGCTTATTTTTGATGAATGCATCAAGCGAGTTACGTTGCTGGTCGTCATACCCGCCTCCCGCTTTTGCAGGGGCTCCAGGGCTTGCGGCGTTCGGCGCCGCCGCAGGGGCCGGTTTGGGTTGCGGTGCCGCCGCCGGGGGTTGTGTCGGGGCCACTGCGGGCGTGCCGGGTTTCGCGGGCGACGGGGCAACAAGCGCGGGCGGAACGGCGGGTGCCGGTCCGGTTTGAACCGGGGCAACAGGGGCCGGTTGCGGCGTGACGGGCCCTGCGGGCGGTGCGGTCAGGGTTTGGAGGTTCTTTTGAATCTCCAGCAGCGCTTCGCCCTGGCGGCGCTTTTCTTCGATCTCGCGCGCAGCCTGTTCGCTCGCATCGCGCGGGACGAAGACCGAGACGATATCGGCCCCGCGCACGATCAGCGGATAGGTTTTGGCTTGAGCGAGCCATTCCGGCGGCGGCGCGTTCTTATTCATCAGTTGCGCGCCGAGGAAATAGACGACCGCGATCAGCAGCCCACCGCGTGCGAGGCCAAAAACGAAGCCCAAGGATCGATCCAGCGCATTCAGGCTGGTGTCCTTAATCATATTGGCCACCGCGCCGCTGACGATGGAAAGGATAATCAGCGCGATCAGGAAGATAACGACCCAGGAGCCGTATTTAGCGATCACCTCCATGCCGATCAGATCCATCGCCAGCCCCATGGTGAGGGGCTGCACCTGCATGGCGATGAAGGCCGCGCCGATCCAGGCGGCGATACCCAAGGCTTCCCGCACGAACCCGCGCAGGAAGGCCAGCACCCCCGAAATCAGCACCACGATCACGACCGCGATGTCGGTCATATGAAAGCCGCCG
Organism: Elstera sp.; assembly: GCF_044372965.1. Lineage (NCBI taxonomy): Bacteria > Pseudomonadati > Pseudomonadota > Alphaproteobacteria > Rhodospirillales > Rhodospirillaceae > Elstera > Elstera sp. The sequence goes on from NZ_JBILQX010000236.1 coordinate 4,131, forward strand.
TCCATTCTGTTCCTCTCGGTCCCGGTTTTGGTCCCGTCTCAACGCGCTAAACTTCTACGGCAGCTTGCGCCGCCAACTGCTTTCGTCCGGGGGCGCGAGCCGCTCGACCAAATCGACCAGACGATCAACCTCGGTCAACTCTAACCCGATACCGTCCCTTGCGGCCCCTGCCCGGCGCGCCGGGATCAAAGCCCGTCCGAACCCCAAGCGCAAGGCTTCCTTCAACCGCGCATCGGTTTGGCCGACCTGGCGAACCTCGCCGCCCAGCCCAACCTCGCCAAAGACAACCATGTCGGACGGCACCGGTTCCCCGGAATAGGCGGAAACCAGGGCTGCTGCAACAGCGAGATCGGCGGCGGGCTCCGAAATCCGCAAACCTCCCGCGACGTTCAAATATACATCCTGCGCGC
>NZ_JBILQX010000294.1:0-2737 GCF_044372965.1 Elstera sp.
GATGGTGTTTCAATCCTACGCCCTCTATCCCCATCTCGACGTGCGCCGGAATATGGGTCTTGCCTTAGAGCAGGAGGGGGCTGCGAAAGCCGAGATCGAGCGCCGCGTTGCCAAAGCCGCCACCATGCTTCAACTCGACCCACTCCTGGCGCGCCGCCCGGCGGAGTTATCCGGTGGTCAGCGGCAGCGTGTCGCTATTGGCCGGGCAATTGTACGCGAACCGAGCCTGTTTTTGTTCGACGAGCCGCTGTCGAACCTCGATGCGGCTTTACGCGTCGGAACCCGCATCGAAATTGCTAAACTGCACCGGCAGTTGGGCGCAACGATGATTTACGTCACTCACGATCAGGTGGAAGCGATGACGCTGGCCGACCGCATCGTCGTGTTCAACGGCGGTAAAATCGAGCAAGTGGGCCGCCCGATGGAGCTGTACCATACGCCCGCGAACCTGTTCGTCGCGGGCTTCATCGGCTCACCGACGATGAATTTTCTCGGCGGCGATTATGCCGCGCGGCTGGGCGCGACAACGCTCGGCATCCGCCCGGAACACTTGCGCATCCTGGGCGACGGGCCGTGGCAGGGCGAGATTATCCATATCGAATACCTCGGGTCCGACACGATGATCTATGTGGAGGTTCCCGGCGCGGGGACGCTCACCGTGCGCGTGGGTGAAGATGTTACCCATGCCATCGGCGATACCATCAAGCTTGCGCCGTTGGATGCCAAAATTCATCGGTTCGATGCTTCAGGGGTGGCCCTTTAAGGTTGTTCTTTCCCGCTGGTTTGGCAGGCCCGCCCCAGGTATGCTGGCGCGCATAAATCATACAATTGGGATGGAAACGCGCGATGAGCGGAACAGTCACCTGGGGCGTGCTCAGCACGGCAAAGATCGGGCTCGAAAAGGTCATTCCGGCGATGATGCGCGGCGAGGTTTCGCAGGTGGCAGCCATCGCCTCGCGCGACCTTAACACCGCCCGCACGGCTGCCGACCAGCTTGGCATCGCCAAAGCGTATGGCAGCTACGAAGAGCTGCTGGCCGATCCGGATATTGACGCGATTTATAATCCGCTTCCCAACCACCTGCACGTGCCTTGGACGATCAAAGCCTTGCAGGCGGGGAAGCATGTGCTGTGCGAAAAGCCGATCGGCATGACGGCGGACGAGGCGCAAACTCTTATTGCAGCGCGCGATGCCTCGGGCAAGCGGGTCGCCGAAGCCTTTATGGTGCGCTATCACCCGCAATGGCGGCGGGCGCGGGAGATTGTCGCCTCGGGCCAATTGGGCGACGTGCGGGCGATTCAAACGCTGTTTTCCTATTTCAATGTCGATCCCAGCAATGTGCGCAATCAGGCCGATATTGGTGGCGGTGGGTTGCTGGATATTGGCTGCTACGCGGTGGCGACCGCGCGCTATATTTTTAGCGGTGAGCCGCAGTGGGTGATCGGGTTGATTGAGCGCGATCCGGCGTTTGGGACCGACCGGCTGGCGAGCGGCCTTGCCGCTTTCTCCGAAGGGCGGCAGTTGGCCTTTACCTGTTCCACGCAGCTTGTGCCCTATCAGCGCGTGCAGATTTTAGGCACCAAAGGGCGGCTTGAAATCGAAATTCCGTTCAATGCCCCACCGGGCTACGGCTGCTCGCTGCTGCTGGATACGGGGGCGGACCTCAAGGGGGGCGGCATCACGCGGGAAACCGTCGCGGAATGCGATCAATATACGCTTCAGGGCGATGCTTTCTCGCGGATGATCTTAGGCGAGGAGCCGCAAGAATTTGGGCTGGAAGATGCAATTTCTAACATGCGTGTGCTGGACGCATTAACGCGCTCCGCGCATAGCTCCCGCTGGGAAAAGCCATAGCGCCGCATTTGCACGCGGCCCCGGAACTCGGCATACTGCGCCTTATCCCCCGCGCCGCAGCGGGTTGACACATAAGGATTATTTCCGATGCGCAGGGTCACTGTCCGGGCCGTGGGGCTGTTGGGGGTTGGGCTCTGGACAGGGGGAGGGTTTTTCGGCCCGGCGCAGGCGGCAAGTTTCGATTGCGCCAAGGCCAAAGCCCCGATCGAACTGCTTATTTGCGCTACGCCTGCGGTGAATGCGCTGGATGATCGGTTGAAAGTGACGCTCGACGCGGCGGTAAAACGGGCGGGCGACGGGCGTGTAGCGCTGCTGGCCGATCATAAACGCTGGCTCGCCGAGTTTCCCAAAACCTGTAACGTCACCCCGCCGCCGGTATCCCCAACGGTTGTGACCTGCGTTGCGGCGGCCTATGAGCAGCATTTGGCGCAACTTGCCCCCGCTGCGCCTTCTACTGCGCCCGTCGTTGCCGTTCCCTCCCAACCGATCCCCGGACCGGTGGTGAAGCTCGATCACGCGCAGCTTCCGGCCTCCGGCACGCAATCGACCTATTTCTCCGTAGACGGGCCGGGGCGCATCACCGTGCGCGCCGAAAGCGCAACCGGCGTTGCCCTGCGCCTCGTCGATATGGTCGCGGGGCCGCTCGCCGAGGCGGGCGAGCCGGGCGAGCGCGACGGGCGGATCGATGCGCTGCTGGACCGGGGCCGTTATAAGCTTATTCTGAACGGGGCGGATAAGGCGACGGGAACGGTCGCGCTCACCGTCAGTTCCACGAGTGAGTTGAACCAGCCGCTGCCCGTTCTGGCGCATGATAGCGGGCAAACCCTGACCGATAGTTTGGGCGAAGGGCAACAGCGCTCCTACTGGCTCACGGTGGGAAGTG
>NZ_JBILQX010000237.1:0-4492 GCF_044372965.1 Elstera sp.
TTGAAGATTGCCCGACTGCAAGCCGCGCCAAAGCGCTGACTGATGCTCCTTAGAGCGGAACGGCGGGCTCATCACATGGGCCGCAGCAAACTCAAAATCGTCGGAGCGGTAGACACTCTCATCCACCACCAAATGCCCCGCCAGCACTTCGCCGTATACCCGCTGCCCTTCTGAGCGGGCGCGGCTAATGGCTTCGAGGGCCTCTTTGCACGACACATGCACAATATAGAGCGGCACGCCGAGCACCTGGGCAATGCGGATGGCGCGGTTGGCCGCCTCCCCTTCCACTTCCGGCGGGCGCGACAGCGGGTGTCCCTCCGGCCCGGTGATGCCCTGGGCCAGAAGCTTCTTTTGCAGGTGATAGACCAGTTCGCCATTTTCGGCGTGAACGGTGCAGAGCGCCCCGAGTTCCCACGCGCGGGTAAAGCTGTTCACCAGCACTTCATCTTCGCACATGATGGCGTTCTTATAGGCCATGAAGTGCTTGAAACTATTGACGCCGTAATCCTTGACCAGCGTCCCCATATCGCGGGCAACGCTCTCGTCCCACCAGGTGACGGCCACATGGAAAGAATAATCGGTGGCCGATTTTTCCGCCCAGCCGCGCCAGGTTTTATAGGCCTCCAGCAAAGATTGCTGCGGGCTCGGGATGACGAAATCGATAATCATCGTCGTCCCCCCGGCGGCCCCCGCCGAAGTGCCGCTGAAGAAATCTTCCGACGCGACCGTGCCCATGAACGGCAGTTCCATATGGGTATGCGGATCGATCCCGCCGGGCATGACATATTGCCCGCCCGCGTCGATAATCTCCGCACCCGCCGGAGCCTCCAAGTTCGGCCCCACGGCGATAATCTTATCGCCCTCGCACAAAACATCGGCCCGAGTGCTGGTGTCGGCGGTCACGACCGTCCCGCCGCGAATGAGTAATGCCATGACGCGCCTCCCGTAAGAAAAGCGCTGCCTAGCCTCGCTAGGCAGCGCAGACCCAACCTAGTTCTTCGACTTATCGAAAATGTCGTGCGTCCACGCGCCTTCCGGCTTCTTCGTGATGACGGGGGCCGATTTGCCGCCCATCAGCACGGCCACCGTGCGGTCGTAGGCAGCGGGATCGAGATAGCCGGTGCCTTTCGGGCTCTTGCCGATCAGCTTGGCGATTTCGCCCATCATGCGCTTCTGGTGCTTTTCGGTCTGCGCGCCCGAGGCGTCATTGTCGAGTACGACGCCCGCCGCCGCATCGCTATTGGCGGCGGCCCAATCCCAGCCCTTCATCGACGCTTTGACGAATTTCGCCAGCTTCGCCGCCATCGCCGGGTCTTTCACGCTTTTGCCCAGCGTGTAGAGACCGTCTTCCAGCGTGGCAACGCCCTGATCTTCGTACTTGAACACCAGCAGGTCGCTGTCTTTCAGCCCGCCGTCGATGACCTGCCAATATTCATTATAGGTCATCGTCGAGATACAGGCGGCCTGCTTTTGCAGAATCGGATCGACGTTGAAGCCCTGTTTCAGCACCGTCACGCCCGCGCCGCCGGTTGTGGCATAACCGAGCTTATCCATCCACGCGAGGAAGGGATATTCATTGCCGCCGAACCAGACGCCGAGCGTTTTACCGGGGAAATCCTTCGGCGCGGTGATGCCGCTATCCTTGCGGCAGGTCAGCATCATGCCCGAGCTTTGGAAAACTTGAGCGATATTGACGAGATCGACGCCCTTTTCGCGCGTTGCCAAGGCCGAGGGCATCCAATCGACGATCACATCGGCCCCGCCGCCTGCAATCACCTGGCTCGGGTTGATGTCCGGGCCGCCCGCCTTAATGGTGACATCAAGACCGACTTCCTTATAGAAGCCCTTATCTTTCGCCACATAATAGCCCGCGAACTGGGCCTGCGTGACCCACTTCAGTTGCAGCGTGAGCTTATCTTGCGCGGAAGCTGCCGTGGGCAGTGCCACCGCAAGCGCCAAAGCGGAGGAAACCAAAAGGCTTTTCATCGACATCATTCCATCTCCCAAAAACCGTTAAATCCGTGGAACCCCTACCCCTGTGCGGGCCGGTTAACCCGGCTCTCGCGAGCGCTTCTTCTTAACCCCATGCCCTTACCCCCGCGCCTTGCGGAACGAGGGATGCCAAAATGTTACCCGCCGCTCGATCAGCGTGATCGTACCATAAGCAACGGACCCAACCACACTCGCCACCGCAATCGTCGCCCACACGACATCCACATTCATGCGGGCAACCTCGGTGGAAATACGAAACCCCATGCCGACAATCGGCGTGCCGAAAAACTCTGCGACGATTGCGCCGATCAAGGCCAGGGTGGAATTCAGTTTCAGCGCATTGAAGATCATTGGGGCGGCCACCGGTAACCGCAAGGCTAGCAGGGTTTGCCCATAGCTCGCGCCATAGGAGGTCATTAAATCCCGCTGCATCCGGTCCGTCCCCTGCAATCCGGCGAGGGTGGAAATCAGCATGGGGAAGAAGGTCATCACCACGATCACCGCCGCTTTCGACGGCCAGTCGAAGCCGAACCACATCACCATAATCGGCGCGATCCCGACGATGGGAATGGCGCTGACGAGGTTCCCCAGCGGCAGCAATCCCCGTTGCAGGAACGGCGAGCGGTCCACCAGTAGCGCGATGATGAAGGCCGAGCCGTTCCCAAGCAGATACCCGGCAATCACCGATTTCAGCACGGTCTGCTGAAAATCGGCAAAGAGCACCGAGGCTTGGGCCACCAGGGCCAGGCCGATAGCGCTCGGCGCGGGCAGCAGCACTTTTGGCACCCCGAAACCACGCACGATCACTTCCCAAAGATAGAGAAGCGTCAAACCGAACAGTGCCGGAACCACCCAACCGAAGCGCGCCTCCGCGCGTGTGTCGTTGGATAGGCGCGCGAGCAGCGCCCAAGCCGCCGCCCCGGTCAATAGGGTCAACGGCCAGAGCAGAAGGCCGGAGCCTCCTTGCGCCAAAACCACCAGACTGAGGAGCGCAGCGAACGCCACCGTTGCCACCAGAATAGGAAGGTTCATCGCTTACCTCCCGCGACGGGGGTGTGCTGATAGCTCAGCGTGACCCGCTCGACGAACCCAATCAACGCCACCAGCCCCATGCCCAGCACCGCCGAGACAACCAGCGCCGACCAAATTTGGATCGTCTGGCCATAGTAAGAGCCCGCGAGCAGCCGCGCGCCAAGTCCGGCTTGCGCCCCTGTTGGCAGTTCGCCAACAATCGCGCCGACGAGAGCAATCGAAATCGCCACTTTCAGGCTGGTGAACAGAAACGGCATGGCGGCGGGCCAACGCAGCTTCCAGAAGGTTTGCGTTGGGCTCGCCGAATAAGTGCGCATCAGATCAAGCTGTAACGGATCGGGCGAGCGCAGACCCTTCACAAGGCCAATCGTGATCGGGAAGAAGCAGAGATACATAGCGATCACGGCTTTCGGCAGAAGCCCGGTAAGCCCGATATTGCCCAAAACCACCACGATCATTGGCGCAATCGCCAGGATCGGCACGGTCTGGGAGGCGATCACCCAGGGCATCAGCGATTTTTCCAGCGTGCGCACATGGACGATGCCGAGCGCCAAAATCCCGCCGAGCAACACGCCGAGCCCGAAGCCGGAGGCCATCGCCGAGCCCGTTACCCAAGTATGGAACAGCAAATTGCGCGGGCTATCGATGCGCGCCGAAAAACTTTTCTCTAAATCCGCATAAATCTGCTGCGGCGCGGGCAGCAGCGGCCGCTCCTGGCTCCAGGCCGCCGCCACAAGCTCGCCCGTGCTGTAGTCGGTTTTGCCGTTGCGCTGCCAGCCGTCGATGATCTGCGGCGCGTTCAGCCAGACCGCCCCGCCAAGCCACGCCACCGCGAGAACGGCGAGCACGAACAGCAGCGGTAAGGGCCGCGTAAGGGCGGCGGGCAGCCTAATCATCATTCCCATGCCCCGCCAGCAGCCCGTGCCGAACCCGGTGCGCCACGTCCAGAAAGGCTTGTGTATCGCGGGTTTCCGCCGACCGGTCACGCGGCAAGGGGCTATCGATAATATCGATGATCCGGCCCGGCCTTGCGCTCATGATGACGATTTTGGTGGAAAGATAGACCGCTTCGGAAATCGAATGAGTGACGAAAATCACCGTTTTATTGGTCTTCTTCCACAAGCTTAGAAGCTCGTCGTTCAGCCGGTCGCGGGTGATTTCATCGAGCGCGCCGAAGGGCTCATCCATCAGCAACAAATCGGGATCGAAGCTCAGCGCGCGGGCAATCGAAACCCGCTGCTGCATGCCGCCCGAAAGCTGCCAGGGGTATTTGCGCTCAAACCCGGTTAGCCCCACCAGTTCCAACGCCGCCCGCGCCCGCTCGCGCTGATCGGCTTTCGGCAGGCCCATAATTTCGAGCGGCAGCATCACGTTGCGCTCAACCGAACGCCACGGGTAGAGCGTCGGGGCTTGGAAGACGTAGCCATAGGCCCGGTCGAGCCGCGCCTGCTCCGGGGTTCCGCCATTG
>NZ_JBILQX010000238.1:0-4487 GCF_044372965.1 Elstera sp.
GACGGGTTGCGCCCCGGCTCGACCGCCGACGCCAACGATGCGGCCCAATTTGCCGAACTCGAAACCCTGGGCGAACTAACCAAAATTGCCTGGGCGAAAGACTGTCAGGTGATGATCGAAGGCCCCGGCCATGTGCCGATGCATAAGATCAAAGCCAATATGGAAAAGCAGCTTCAGCACTGCGGCGGCGCGCCCTTCTACACGCTCGGGCCACTGACGACCGATATTGCGCCCGGCTACGATCACATCACCTCGGCCATCGGGGCGGCGATGATCGGCTGGTTCGGTACGGCCTTGCTGTGCTACGTGACGCCGAAGGAGCATCTCGGCCTGCCGAATCGGAATGACGTGAAGGTCGGCGTGATTTCCTACAAAATCGCCGCCCATGCGTCGGATCTGGCGAAAGGCCATCCGGCGGCCCGGCTGCGGGATGATGCTTTGTCGCGCGCGCGCTTCGAGTTCCGTTGGGAAGATCAGTTCAATCTGGCGCTCGACCCCGAAACGGCGCGGGATTTCCACGATCAGACCCTGCCGAAGGAAGCCCATAAGGTTGCGCATTTCTGCTCCATGTGCGGGCCGAAATTCTGCTCGATGCGCATTTCCCACGAAATCCGTGACGACGCGCGGGCGCAGGGCATGGCGGAAATGTCCGAAAAATTCCGCGAAACGGGGGATCTCTATGTCCCCGCCGAGTGAGCGGCGCGTTCGGATTTTGGGCGCAGGCGTCTTCGGGCTCGCCTGCGCCGCCGAACTGCGGGCACAGGGCGTTGCGGTGGAAATCTGGGACCGGGCGGCGGCTTTGAGCGGGGAAACCTGCTCCTGGCTGGCGGGCGGTATGCTCGCCCCCGGCTGCGAGGCCGAAAGCGCGCCGCCTGCAGTAGTTTCGGCGGCGGCGGGGTGCGCCGATTGGTGGGAAGCGCAGGGGGTTCCCGTTACGCGGCGTGGCTCGCTGGTTCTGGCCGCCCCGCGCGATCAGGGCGAGTTGCCGCGCTTTCTGCGGCAATCCCAGGGCGGCGCGGTGGTTGAGGGGGCGGCGCTGGCCGCCCTCGAACCCGGTTTGGCCGATAAACATGGGCACGGCATTTTCTATCCCGACGAAGCGCATCTCGATCCGCGCGCGGCTTTGTCGATTCTGGCCAAACAATCGCGGGTGCAGTGGGGACGTGCCGGGACGACCGACGATCTCATCGGCGTCGATTTTCTCATCGACGCGCGCGGCATCGCCGCCCGCCCGGATATCGCGGACTTACGCGGCGTGCGCGGCGAAATGCTGGTGTTGCGCTGCCCGGATGTTCAGATCACCCGGCCCGTGCGTCTCATCCACCCGCGCCACCCCTGCTATCTGGTGCCGCGGGGCGAGGGGGTTTACATGCTGGGCGCGACGATGGTTGAGAGCGACGATCGTAAGCCGATCACCGCCCGCGCGGCGCTCGATCTGCTGTCGGCCCTGTGGGCAATCCATCCCGGTTTTGCCGAGGCCGAGATTTTGGAAACGGGCGCGCAAGTGCGCCCGGCGTTTGCTGATAATATCCCGCAGGTGCGCCGCGCGGGCCGCGTAATTCGGGTAAACGGGGCCTATCGTCATGGCTTCCTGCTTGCCCCCTATCTGGCGCGGCAGATCGCGGCGTTGGTGCAGGAGGAGGTTAGGGCATGCGCTTGATCGTGAATGGCGAGGCGGGTGATTGGCTCGTTACCAATTTGGACGAACTTGTCGTGACCTATCTTGCCCAAACCGGGGCCGATCCCGACGCGGCGGTGGCGACGGCCTGGAACCGGCTGTTCGTTGCTAAGCGGGCGCGCGCGGCCCTGCTGTTGAGCGCGGGCGACGAAGTGGAAATTCTCATTCCCATGCAAGGGGGCTGACCGATGCGCCTCTACGAGACCGATTTTTCAAGCCGCCTAATGCTGGGCACGGCGCTTTATGCGTCGCCAAGCGTGATGGCCGAAGCGGTGCGCGCGGCAAAACCGGCGCTGCTGACCGTTTCCTTGCGCCGGGAAGGCGCGGGCGGGCAGGGGTTCTGGCCGTTGCTGCAAGCGCTTTGTGCCGAAACCGGCGCGCGGCTGCTGCCCAATACCGCTGGCTGCTATACGGCGCGGGAAGCGATCACCACGGCACAGATGGCGCGGGAACTGTTCGAAACCGAGTGGCTGAAACTTGAAGTGATCGCCGACCCGGAAACCCTTCAGCCCGACCCGTTCGGTCTGGTGGAAGCCGCGCGGGTTTTGAGCGCCGATGGGTTCAAAATCCTGCCCTATTGCACCGAAGATCTTTCGGTCGCCGAAAAGCTCCTCGCGGCGGGGTGCAAGGTGCTGATGCCCTGGGGCGCGCCCATCGGTTCGGCGCGCGGGCTTAATAATGTCTACGGTCTACGGACCTTGCGGGCGCGCTTTTCGGAGGTGCCTTTGATCGTGGATGCCGGGCTTGGCCTGCCGTCCCACGCGGCTCAAGCAATGGAACTCGGCTATGACGGCGTGCTGCTGAATACCGCCATCGCCAAGGCCGACGATCCCGCTGGCATGGCGCGCGCTTTTGCGCTAGCGGTGGAAGCGGGAAGGGCCGGGTATCGCGCGGGGCCAATGGCGGCGCGCGATATGGCGGCCCCCTCCACGCCGGTTTTCGGCCTTGCGGCTTTGTGAGGCGGAGATGGACCGTTTTTACCCGATCATCGACCGCGCCGACTGGCTGCCCCGGCTGTTGCCCTGCGGCGTGCGCTTCGTACAACTGCGGATGAAAGACCAGACGGAAGCGGCTCTGCGGGCTGAAATCGCCCACGCCCGTGATCTCTGCGCGGCCGCAGGGGCTACCTTGGTGGTGAACGACTATTGGCGGCTCGCCATCGAACTTGGCTGCGACTGGCTCCATCTGGGGCAAGAAGACCTCACCGAGGCCGATTTGCCCGCGATCCGCAAAGCCGGATTGAAGCTGGGCGTCAGCACTCATAGCGAGGACGAGCTAGAGACCGCGCTCGCCGCTCGGCCTGATTATATCGCCCTTGGTCCGGTCTATCCGACGACGCTCAAGAAAATGCCCTGGGCTCCCCAGGGCGTGCCGCGCGTGACCGAATGGAAGCAGCGTCTCGGCGCGATTCCGCTGGTTGCCATCGGCGGATTGACGTTAGAACGGGCCGCGCCGGTCTATGCGGCGGGGGCGGATTCGATTGCGGTGGTCTCGGACGTGCTGCAAGCCGCCAATCCCGAAGCGCGCGCGCAGGAATGGGTGAGGGCAACGCGATGAGCGAGGATCGATACAGCCGCCAAACGGCGGTTCCTCAGGTGGGCGACGATGGCCAAGCCCGGCTTGCGTCGGCGCGGGTGCTGGTGGTCGGCGTCGGCGGGCTCGGTTGTCCCGCCTTGCTCTATCTTGCCGGGGCAGGGATTGGGCGGTTGCGTCTGGTTGATGCCGACCGGGTCTCGGAGAGCAATTTGCACCGGCAAACGCTGTTCGCTCAGGCCGACATTGGCCGGTTCAAGGTGGAAGCGGCGGCCGAACGCCTATCGGGCCTTAATCCGACCCTTGTGTACGAGCCGCACGCTATGGCCCTCACCGACGCCCGCGCTGATGCGCTGGTGGCGGGGTGCGATGTGGTGCTGGATGCCGCCGATTCCTACCTCGTTTCCTGTGCCTTGTCGGACGCCTGCACCCGCGCCGGGATTCCGCTGGTCTCCGCGTCGATGCTGGGGATGGAGGGGAGCATCGGCGTGTTCTGCGACCGCGCCCCTGGCTATCGTGCGGTTTTCCCGGAGTTTCCCGCGCCCGCCTCCTGCGCCAGCGCCGGGGTTCTGGGGCCAGCGGTCGGGATGCTGGGGGCGTGGATGGCGCAATTGGCGATGCATCTCGTCATCGACTATCCGCCGGAGCCGCGCGGTCGTCTCTGGCGGGCGGATTTAGGGGCGGGGCGGTTCGTGCCGATTTCCTTTATCGGCGCAAGCGAAGACGGTCTACCGCCGCGCCCCCTGCTGCTGTCGCCCGAGGATATTCTGCCCGCCGATCTTATTGTCGACCTTCGCTCTGCCGTCGAACGCGAGGCGCTTCCGTGTGCTGGGGCGATTGCGGCAACGGCGGATGCGCTGCCGGTTCTCCCACCGGGCGCGCGGCTTGTGCTCGCCTGCGCCTCGGGGCGGCGAGCGTTAGCGGCGGCGGAGAGGGTGCTTAAAGCCGATCAGAATCATAATCTCGCCGTTTTGGCACTCGGTGTCCCCGCATGAATGCGGTTCTGTTGATCGGCGGGACCGATTCCAGCGGCGGTGCAGGCTTAGCGCAAGATGTGCGCGTGCTCGCGGATATGGGCGTTCCGGCGCGTTTGGTCGTCACGGCAGTCACGGCGCAAGGGGCGGGCGGCGTTGCGGCGGTGCAGGCAATGCCGCCGGAGATGCTTCAGGCGCAGATCATGGCGGCGGCCAGCCTTGGGCCTATCGGCTCGGTGAAAATCGGTATGCTGCCGAGCGTTGCGGCGGCGACGCTTGTCGCCGACCTTCTCATGCAGATG
>NZ_JBILQX010000053.1:0-19489 GCF_044372965.1 Elstera sp.
CCGCACGACCCTCGGGCGCCATATCTACGCCGTTGGCTCCAATAGCGAAGCCGCGCGCCTCTCGGGCGTGAATGTGAACCGAGTGACGCTGTTTACCTATGTGCTGTCGGGCACCTGTGCCGGGCTCACGGGCTGTGTGCTGATGTCCCGCCTCGTTACCGCCCAGCCGAATGAGGGCGTGATGTATGAGCTGGATGCGATTGCCAGCGCGGTTATCGGCGGAACCTCGCTGATTGGCGGCGTCGGCACCATCTCCGGCACGGTCATCGGGGCCTTCGTTATCGGCATTCTGCGCAATGGCCTGAATATGAACGGCGTCTCGGCCTTCACGCAGCAAATCATCATCGGCCTCGTCATTCTGCTCACGGTGTGGATCGACCAGATCCGCAACCGGCGTTGAACCGCGAGGCTCCGTTGAGTAACGGGACTGTGCACGCGCCCAGCCCCGAGCAGGAAGATCAACTTCCGAATCCCCCAAGGAGAGAAACTATGCAGAAAATCCTATCCGCCTGTCTCGTCTCCGCTCTGGCGCTGTTCGCCGGGGCTGGCTATGCCGCCGATAAGGAAGTCGCGGTGATCGTGAAAACCGTGAACTCGACCTTTTGGCAGAATGTGCAAAAGGGCGCGACCGACGCCAATAAGGAAGCCGCGGGCTATTCGATGACGTTCCAAGGCCCCGCCTCGGAATCCGCCATCGCCGATCAGGTCAATATGGTGGAAAACGCCGTGAACCGCAAAGTCGCGGGCATTGTGCTGGCCCCGTCCGATCCTGATGCGCTGGTTCCCGCATTGAAAAAAGCCTGGGAAGCCAAAATCCCGGTGGTGCTGATCGACTCGATGCTGTCGGAAGCCGGTAAGCGCTACTATCAATCCTTTCTCGCCACCGATAATGAAAAGGCGGGCGAGCTGAGCGCGAAAGCCTTGATCGATAAGGTCGGTAAGACCGGCAAGATCGCCGTTATGTCCTATGTGGCGGGCGCGGGCTCGGAAATCGGGCGCGTTGGCGGCTTTACCAAATATATCAAAGCCAATTCGCAGCTCGAAATCGTCGGCACCTATTATTCCCAGTCGCAAATGGCGACCGCGCTCAATCAGACGACCGACGTGCTCGCCGCACACCCGGACCTGAAAGGCATCTTCGGCGCAAATGAGCCCACCGCCATCGGCATGGGCCGCGCCATCACCCAGGCGAGTAAAGCGGGCCGCGTGGTTGCGGTCGGGTTCGACGGCAATCAAGACCTTCAGAATTTCGTGAAAGACGGCACGCTTGAAGCCATCGCCGTGCAAGGCTCGTACCAGATGGGCTATCTCGGCGTGCAAAGCGTCGTGAAGCTGGTGGCAAAGCAACCGGTGCCGGAATTCCTTGATACGGGCGTCGTGATCGTCACGAAGGACAATATCGAAAAGCCGGAAGCTAAGAACGTCCTCTACTAAACCCGCGCCTTACTCCCCGCCTTGGGCGTGCGCGCGCGTCTCCCCGTTTTGAGCGCACGCCCTTTTTTCCCGAGTTTCTCAGGTGAAATTATGCTTCTGACCGACCGCCGCTCTCTGCCCCGCACGGGCCTGTCGCTTCCGGTTTTCGGCCTCGGCGGTGCCCAAATCGGCGGGCTCTACCGCGCCAGCACGGCTGCTGAGTCGGACGATCTGGTTGCCTGCGCCTGGGAAAACGGCGTTCGCTATTTCGATACCGCCCCCTATTACGGTTATGGCCGCTCGGAACATCGGATGGGGACCTCCCTCTGTGACCGGGCGCGCGAGGACTATGTTCTCAGCACGAAAGTCGGTCGTCTCATTCGCCCCAATGCGCGCGGCGTGCGCCCGGCGGGCACCGATGCCAATGGCTGGGCCGAGGCGCTCCCGTTTCATCAGGTTTATGATTATTCCTACGACGCGATTATGCGCTCGGTCGAAGATTCCTATCAGCGCCTTAGCATCGCCCGCATCGATATTCTTTATGTCCACGATATTGGCCGCGTCACCCACGGCGAGAAGCACGATCACCATTGGCAGCAGCTTACCCAGGGTGGCGGCTTTCGGGCGCTTGATGCGCTGCGCCGGGCGGGTATCGTCACCGCTATCGGCCTTGGGGTGAACGAGTGGGAAGTCGTTCAGGACGCGATGCAGGAAATCGATCTCGACTGCACCATGCTGGCCGGGCGCTACACGCTGCTGGAACAAACCAGCCTGTCGCCTTTTCTGGAAAACTGCCAAAAAGCAGGCAATGCCATTGTCGCAGCGGGGGTTTTCAACTCCGGGCTTTTGGTCGGCAATGGCAAATTCAATTACGCCGATGCGCCGCCTGCGATGATCGCGCGCGTTGAGGCGCTGAGCGAAGTCTGCCAGGAATTCGGCGTCGCCCTGCCCGCCGCCGCCCTTCAATTCCCGCTCGCCCATCCCAGCGTCGTCAGTGTTGTTACCGGCGCGCGCACGCGGGGCCAGCTTGAGACCAATATCGCTTGGTTCAAGAGCCCGATTCCCGGCGCTTTCTGGCAGGCACTCAGCGAACGCGGCCTGATCGACGCTACCGCCCCCACGCCTGTGGGAGCCTAACCATGCGCATCGACGGGCATCAGCATTTTTGGCAGTTGGCGACGCGGGTCGGCGATTGGCCACCGCCCGAGTTAGCCGCGATCCATCGGGATTTCATGCCGGGCGATCTCGCCCCGCTGCTGGCCGAAGGCGGAATCGATGGCACGATCCTCGTGCAGTCGCTTCCCTCCCTGGCCGATACCGAATTTATGTTGGGGCTCGCCGCGCGCCATTCCTTCATTTTGGGCGTGGTCGGCTGGGTCGATCTCAAGGCCGCCGACGCGCCCGCCCAAATCACGATTCTAAGTGCCGATTCCAAGCTGAAAGGCCTGCGCCCGCTGCTGCAAGCCCTGCCCGCTGATTGGCTGGACGATCCGGCGCTGGACCCTGCGATTGCGGCGATGCAGGCCGCAAACCTCGCTTTCGACGCCCTCGCCCTGCCGCCGCATTTGCCCTCGCTGTTGCGCTTCGCCCAGCGCTTCCCGGCCCTGCCCATCGTTATCGACCACGGCGCAAAGCCGGACATCGCGCGCGGAGGTACACCGGGGTGGCGCGCGGATATGGTGGCACTGGCCGCGCTGCCGAACGTTTTTTGCAAGCTCTCGGGCCTGCTCACCGAAGCCGGGGCGCTGACGGGGCGGGAGGATATCCGCCCCTATGCCGAAACCCTCTTCACCCTCTTCGGGCCAGATCGGCTGATCTGGGGCAGCGACTGGCCGGTGCTGACCCTTGCGGGGGATTATCGCGGCTGGCAGACGATGGCCGAAGCCCTGATTCCCGCCGAAGCCCATGCCGCCGTGTTCGGTGACACCGCCCGCAATTTCTACCGTTTGGCTTAGGAGCCCCCCGATGCAGCGCATGGGCATGGTCATTGGAATCGCCCCCGATAAGATTGACGAATACCGCCGCCTGCACGCCGCCGTTTGGCCGCAGGTTTTGGCGCGGATCGCCCAATCCAATATCCGCAACTACACGATCTTCCTGCGCGAGCCGGAGAATTTGCTGTTCGGCTATTGGGAATATCACGGCACGGATTTCGACGCGGATATGGCCGCCATTGCCGCCGATCCGGAAACCCAACGCTGGTGGACCTTCTGTAGCCCCTGCCAAATCCCCTTGCCGAGCCGCGCGCCCGGCGAGCATTGGGCGATGATGGCGCCGGTTTTCCATACCGACTGATGTTTTAACCAATTCTAGCCTTCGAGGAAAACCATGCTCACCGTCATCTGCGAAACCCCCGGCACTTTACGCGCTGAAACCCGAACCAAGCCGGTGCGGGGCGCGGGGGAGGTTTTGCTGCGGGTCAAGCGCGTCGGCGTTTGCGGGACCGATTTGCATATTTTCACCGGCAATCAGCCCTATTTGCAGTATCCGCGCGTGATGGGGCACGAGCTTTCTGGGATTATCGAAGAAGCGCCGGACGGCAGCCGTTTCCAAGCGGGCGATCCGGCTTTCGTCATGCCCTATCTCTCCTGCGGCACCTGTCACGCCTGCCGTCAGGGAAAAACCAACTGCTGCCAGAATATCCAGGTTTTAGGCGTTCACCGCGACGGCGCCTTTACCGAATACCTCAGCCTGCCGGAAGAATTCGTGCATAAGGCCGAGGGAATTTCGCTCGATCAAGCCGCGATGCTGGAGTTTCTCGCCATCGGCGCGCACGCGGTTCGGCGCGGACAGGTGGAATCCGGACAACGGGTTCTCGTTGTCGGCGCGGGGCCGATCGGCATGGCGGTTGCAATTTTCGCCTCGTTACGCGGGGGCATCGTGACGATGCTCGACACCCGTCAGGACCGGCTGGATTTCTGCGCGCGGCATTTATCCGTCGCCGCGACCGTTGCCATCGGGCCGGAGGATGCGGCGCAGCTTTCGGCACTCACCGACGGGGTGTTCTTCGACCGAGTGTTCGACGCCACCGGTAATCCAAAGGCGATGGAGCGCGGCTTTCAGTTCGTCTCGCACGGTGGCACCTATGTTCTGGTCTCCATCGTCAGCAGCCAAATCAGCTTCTCCGACCCCGAATTTCATAAGCGCGAAATGACGCTGATGGGCAGCCGTAACGCCACGCTGGAGGATTTCGAAACCGTGCTCGCCGCCATGCGCGCGGGAAAAGTGCCCGACGCCGCGCTGAATACCCATCGGTTGACGCTAGCGAGCATGCCCGAAACCTTCGCCGACCTCCTCAACCCGGCGGCGGGGGTGGTGAAAGCCCTGGTGGAGTGCTGACCCCGTGACGACGCCGATTCTCCAGTTTGGCACCAGCCGGTTTCTGCAAGCCCATGCCGCTCTGTTCCTATCGGAAGCGCTGGCGCGCGGCGACGCCCTCGGCCCGGTCGCCGTGGTTCAAACGACGGCAAACCCGGAAAGCGCCGCCCGCATTGCCGCGCTTGCCAGTGGCGGGGGCTATCCCGTGCGCATCCGGGGCCGCCTGAAGGGCGCAATCGTGGATACTCAGCAAACCTGCACCGCGATCCGTGCCGCCTATCAGGCCCAGCGCGACTGGCCGGACCTGTGCCGTTTGATGGGGGGCGAGGTTCAGGTGATCCTCTCCAATACCGGCGATGCGGGCTATAGGCTCGACCCCAGCGATGGGCCAAGCCTGCTGGCACCGGGAACCGAAGCCCCCCGTAGCTTTCCGGCCAAGCTTCTGGTGCTGCTGCATCGCCGCTGGCAGGCCGGGGCCGCGCCGATTTCGCTGTTTCCCTGCGAATTGATTTCCCGCAATGGCGACCAGTTAAAGAAAATCGTGCGCGATCTCGCCGCCGAATGGGGCTTACCCGCCGCCTTTCAAGACTATCTTACCAGTGGCTGCCGCTGGGCGAATTCGCTGGTGGACCGGATCGTCTCCGAACCCATCCAGCCCGTCGGCGCGGTCGCGGAACCCTATGCGCTTTGGGCGATTGAGCGGCAAGACGGGCTCACCCTCCCCTGTACGCATCCGGCCATCGAGTTGGTCGATGATCTTGGTCAGCTTGAACGGCTGAAGCTGCATCTGCTCAACCTCGGCCATACCTATCTTGCCGAAGGCTGGCTGCGCCAGGGACGCCGCGCCGACGAAACGGTTTATCAGGCGATGAGCCATCCTACGATCAGCGCCGATCTCGACGGGCTTTGGCGGGACGAGGTGCTCCCGGTTTTCGCAGCAGCGGGCGAAGGCGATCTGGCCGCCGCCTATTGCGCGCAGGTTCGGGACCGGTTCTTGAATCCCTTCCTCGATCATCGCCTTGCCGACATCGCCCAAAACCACCGGGATAAGAAGCAACGCCGCCTCGCCCCGATTGTCGCCCAGGCGGAGGCCCACGGCCTCGCCCTGCCGCAACCCCGCCTGCGCGCCGCCCTAAATACGCTCGCCTGAGGAGGCCCCCCATGACCGCCCCTGCCCTCTTTCTGCTAAACCCCGCCGATTCGGTTGCCGTTGCGACGCGCGACATTGCGGCAGGAACTACTTATACCGTCGAGGGGTTTACCGGCGCGGCCACGGTCGCCATTCCAAGCGGGCACAAGCTGGCGGTGACGCCGATTGCTCAGGGAGCGCCCGTGTTGAAATACGGGCAGGTCATCGGCATTGCCACCCAGGCGATTACCCCCGGCGACCATGTCCATATACACAATCTCACGATGGGCGATATGCGGCTTGAGGAGGCCATTGGCAGCGCCTATCGCCCGACCGACCCCGCCGAGGGCGCGCAGTTTCAAGGGATCGTGCGCGCGTCGGGCAAGGTCGGCACGCGCAATTACATCGGCATTATTGCGAGCGTGAATTGTTCGGCCACCGTCTGCCGCTATATCGCCGAGGCCTTTAAAGGCGCGGCCCTGGCCGATTACCCGAATGTGGACGGAATCGTCGCCATTACTCACAGCAGCGGTTGCGGCATGAGTGGTACCGGCGAGGGCATTGAGATACTTCAGCGCACGTTGCGCGGCTATGCCGATCATCCGAATTTTGCTGGGGTTCTGTTGATTGGGCTCGGCTGCGAGGTCAATCAGATCGCCCCCTTGGCCGACAGCCTCGCCGCCCGCCCGTCGGGCTTGGTCGCCAGCCTGACTATTCAGGCGGAGGGCGGGACGCGCGAGACGGTCGATCAGGGGATCGCCCTCATTAAAACGATGCTGCCGCTGGCCAATGACGTGCGCCGCACGCCGGTTTCCGCCCGGCACCTAACGGTCGGGTTGCAATGCGGCGGGTCGGACGGTTATTCGGGGATTACCGCGAACCCGGCTCTCGGTGCGGCGGTCGATCTACTCGTGCGCCACGGCGGGACGGCGATTCTCTCCGAAACACCAGAGATTTACGGGGCCGAACATCTACTCACCGCCCGCGCAGCAACACCGGAGGTGGCCGAAAAACTGCTCGCCCGCATCCGCTGGTGGGAGGAATATACGCGCCAGCACAAGGGCGATATGAACAATAACCCCTCCCCCGGCAATAAAGCGGGCGGGATCACGACGATCTTGGAGAAATCCTTAGGCGCGGTCGCAAAAGCCGGCAGCAGCGGCCTGATGGATGTGGTCGGCTATGCCGATCCCGTTACGAGCCGCGGCCTCGTGTTCATGGATACCCCCGGCTACGATCCCGTTTCGGCGACGGGGCAAGTGGCGGGCGGGGCGACGCTGATCTGCTTCACCACCGGGCGCGGCTCGACCTACGGCTGCAAGCCGACGCCGTCGCTGAAGCTTGCCACCAATAGCGGCCTGTTCAAACGCATGGCGATGGATATGGATTTCAACGGCGGCACGATCCTGGACGAGGGCCAAAGCGTTGCCGACGCCGGGGCCGCGCTGTTTCAGCTTATGCTCGACACCGCCTCGGGCGCGCCGACGCGCTCGGAAGAGCATGGTATGGGCGACAATGAATTCGTGCCCTGGCACCTCGGCGCGGTTATGTAAGTCTGAGCCGAGACCACCAGGCGCGCGGTTGCCCACGCTCCAGAAAGAACAGCGCCGATACAAGTATCATAAGCATAAAATGGGCGTGGTGCGCCAGCAGGGGCACGAGCATCAAAGCCCAGCAACTGCCAAGGCAGGCAAGCGCAATCGTTCGGCCATACCCGAATGCGGCCCGCACGCTGAGGATCGGCGCGGTGGGCTGCCAATGGCACAGGCGAAGACACCGCCGCTTCAGGGGCGTCACTTGCCAAAGCGCGGCCAAAACTGCGCCATACAGCAACGGCTCGCCCGGCAGCGTCAAAATCGCCACGGCGACGACCATCAAAACCGCACCAACCAGCATCCAGAGGCCGACATAGGCCAGCGCAAAAGCCAGCATCAATCGAGCGTGCGGGCGCATCTGTGCCAGCGGCGTGGCTAGGAAAGGGGCCATCATGGCGACGATCATCACCAGCCATGACAGAAGAAGCTGATCGGGCGGATTGAACAGCAACAGCAGATCGAGCGCCGCCCAACCCCAATCCAGCCAATGGGCCGCCGAAAGACCGCAGTTCCCCGGAAGCGCGAGGTGCCCACTCCCCTCCCAAAGATAGCCCCATCCGCCCACCGATAGCAGCAGCAAGGAGAGGTTCAATGGCGCCATCAGATCGTCTCTTTTTTGAAGCATCTTTAATTTTCCAAACAATTTTAAGTTGAAAATAAGTGCGGAAAACTATGTTTTTAACATTATATTTGAGAGGGAAACTGCTTATTATTTTAATAATAAATCAACCATGATCCTAAAATTTCAAATTAACGAAATCATGTCGATCCCCAATTTACCGTAAAAACCCCAGGCAGCACATCTAATCTTAAATGAACTTTGGACCTATAATCTACTTTAAAGGGTGCCATCATTTTTATCACTCGGCAAGAAAAATGTAATGAGATTAATAAGCTATTTTAGATTGAATACCTCAGCCGAATGTGCATTCTAATATTCAGCGAACTGCATTCGACCGTTCCAGTAGATATCACATCATTGCATGTCATAGGAGTGACTCCGTGCGGAAAATACCGACCGTCGGCTGCGGACAGAGGTCCGGGCTGCTCCATATTCTCGCCGGGGCCGCCCTATCGGCGCTTTTGGCGGGGGGCGCCTTCGCCCAGCAGCAATCTGCGGTCGCCCCGCGCGCTTTTGCCAATCCACCGACGCTAAAGCAAGTGCCGCTTCCCGCGCCAAAAATAAATTATGCGCTCCCCGTGGGTAAGGACCATGCCGGGGTCGAGCGTGCCTATGATCTGACCATCAAATATACTGAAGGCGAAATTTACGATCCCACCACGGATGTGTATCAAAAGGTCCGCCTGCGTAGCTATTCGGCGTAACCGACCAAACCGGCAGCAAAACCCCCTTCGTCGGACCGCTGCTCAATGCCACGCCGGGCGATACGGTGCGCGTATCCTTGGATAACCAAATGCCTCCCGATCCAAGCTGCACCAATGCCAGCGGTACGGTGGATAGCCCCCATTGCTTTAACGGCACCAATCTTCACTCCCACGGCCTGTGGGTGAGCCCGACCGGCAATAGCGATAATGTGCTCCTGTCGCTCAATCCCGGCGTGAAGTTCCAGTACGAATATAATATTCCGGCAGACCATCCGGCGGGCACCTTCTGGTATCACCCGCACCGTCACGGCTCCACCGCCTTGCAGGTGTCGAGCGGGATGGCCGGGGCGCTGATTATCAAAGGCGACCGCAAGCCGATGGGCAAAGCGGGCTCGCCCGGCGCGGTGAACGGCGATCTCGATACGCTGCTGGTCGCCGCTACCCCCGACGCGAAGCCGTTCGCCGAGCGCACGCTGGTCTTCCAGCAAATCCAATACGCCTGCACAGGCACCGACGGGAAGCTGAAGTATAATAGCGACGGTTCGATCGATTGGTCGTGCAAGCCGGGCGAAACCGGCGTGATCGAAAGCTATAATCAGTTCGGCCCCGGCACGTGGCAGCAATCCGGGCGCTGGACCAGTATCAATGGCATGGTTCTGCCGACCTTCACGGGTATCGAAGCCGGGCAGGTTGAACGCTGGCGCACGATTCACGCCGGGGTGCGCGATACCATCAACTTGCAGTTCGTGCGCGCGAACCTCAACGCCGCCCAGGGCGCGCTCGTTAACCCGACGAAGACGAACCTGCCGGAGTTTTTGAAGCAGGTTTGCTCGGGCTTTCAGGTGCCGTATCAAGTGGCTGCCGCCGATGGCCTGACGATGGAAAACAGCATCACAGCCACGAATGTAACGCTGCAACCGGGCTACCGCTACGATCTGCTCACCGTCTTCCCGGAAGCCGGAGTCTATTGCATGATGGAACCCGGCACCACGCAGAGCGCCAGCGTGAGCAATCAGACCGAGCCGGCTAACTTCCTTGGCTTTGTCGCGGTTTCGGGTTCGAAGAAAATCGCCCCCGCCGATGTAACGAAAACCCTGGTGGACATCCTCACCGCCTCGGCCAAGGCCCATATGCCCGCCGATGTGCAGGAACAAGTGATCGCCGATCTCAATAAGGTCGATGCCAAGAATAACCCGACGCCGAAATTCACCCGCTTCGTGCCGCACCCGACCGTGACCGACGATGAGGTGAAGGATACGAAGCAAGAAGACCTCGTGTTCTTCATCGGCGTGGGCGATGCCAATGCCACGCAGTTCGCCGTGGGCAATAGCTTCGATGTGATCCCCTATGCCGATTATCTGGTTCCGAAAGGCGCGGCCCCCTATTCCCCGGACCGGGTTGATCGCAACCTTGTGCTCGGCACGGCCCAGCAGTGGGAACTACGGTCTTACAGCGTCAGCCACCCCTTCCATATCCATGTGAACCCGTTCCAAATCATGGGAATCTATGATCCCGATGGGAAGGATGTGAGCTTGCCGGATGTTACCGAGGCCGATGGCGATAATCAATTCGCCGGGCTCAGCGGGGCGTGGAAAGACACTTTGTTCGTCAAAACCAACCTCAACCCCGGCCAACTCACCATTCCGCCGAAGAACTATTACCGCATGGTCATTCGCACGCGGTATCAGCGCTACATCGGTGAGTTTGTGCTGCACTGCCATATTCTCGACCATGAGGACCAAGGCATGATGCAAAACGTCTCCATCGGTCTCAACGACGGTTCGGGGGGCATCAGCCGTGGCCACCACTGAGCTTTTTATTGACGCGCCCGTCTTTTACCCCGCCGTTCAAGCGCTGCTGGCCAAAGCAGCCCAGGGCAGCACGGCGGATTATGGGGGGCTCGGGGCCTTCTGGACCTTGGACCGGGATGCTTTTGTCGCGGCCCACCTCTACGATCTCCCCCTGATCGCGCCGGAGCAGGAACTTACCTGTTGCGGCAATCCGGTGGCGAACGGGGCCGCGCGCTCGGCCCGGTCGGTGCTTATAAAGGGGCTGAAGGGCGAAGCGCCCTTTGACGGCACGCAATACCCGCGCCTTCCCTGGGGCGGCACGCCGCTTCCGGCGGCCGATATTGCGACCATCGCCCAATGGATCGATGATGGGGCCCCCGGCGCAAGCCGGGCCAGCCTGACCCCGGAAATCGACGCGGGCGAGGCGATTGAGCGCGTTGAGGTGATCGGGCTCGCCGGGCCGGTTTATGGGTTGCTCACGGGCGATTCCAACGCCTATCGCTACGAGCGGGGCGAGCCGGTTCAGCGCATGAACCTCGATTGCATGAGCGAAGCGCAAGTCGCCCGGCTGCGCCTTGCCTTTCGTGGCCTCTACGATCTGAACAAATGGACCGAGGACGCGCGCAATTACAATAATCTCGCGCTTATCCATCAGAACCACTGCCAACACGGGTGGGAGCGGTTTTTACCGTGGCACCGCGTCTATCTCTACGAGTTCGAAAAGGCGCTTCAGGTCCATTGCCCCGATGTGACCATGCCCTATTGGGACTTCACGATGCCCGCCTACCGGCCCGCCGAACCGGAAAAGGGCCAGCGTATCCCGGTCTCCTTCATGTGCTTCCTAACGGCGGTGGCGCTGCCGGAACTGGTCAAAGCCGGGTTGCCCGCCGATCAGGCCAAGGCGCTGGAGCCGCTCGTCGGCCAAACCTTCTATAGCCAGGATACGTTTTTTGCGGCGGTCAAAGCAGCAACGGGGGTGGATTACTCCACCAATCCGCTGCGCAATGCTTTTATCGATGTGCTGCTGGAAGCCAATTCGCTGTGGTATCCGCTACGCTACCCTGGCGAGTATAATGGGAAAACGATCAATCAGGCGATCCACTACCATTACCCGACAGCCGACGATATTCAGCAGATCCTAAGCCTGCGCACCTACCGCGATTTTGGCGGCGGTAGTCTCTATAACGATAGCTTCGGCTTTCTGGACCAAAACCCCCATAACACGATGCATATTTGGACGGGGGGCATGAACCCGCAGTTCGATAGCAAAGCCCCCGACGCCGTCAAGGGCGTGCGGGTTTCAGGTCGCCGGTTCCATAAGCGGGAAGATCTCTACGGGCAGCCCCAGTTTGGCGACATGTTCAGCAACCTCACCGCCTCCTTCGATCCGGTGTTCTGGCCCATTCATGCCAATATCGACCGGCTGTGGTGGGAATGGCAGCAGACCCACCCGGATGGGGTGCCGAGCAACCTTGACGCCGTTATGACGCCCTGGGGTTATACGGTCCAGAATACGCTCGATATGCACCGCTTTGGCTATGAATACGTCAAGAGCACCCATATCGTTCCGGTCGGCCTCACCGCGCCGGTCGGGCGGTTCCGCTCCAAAGATATTCCGGTGCCGGAGGCGGTTATTAAGGGGTTTGGGTCGGCGGAAGTGCGCTTGCACCGAGTTCCGCAGCTCCCCCGCTCCTGCTTTATCCGCGTGTTCCTCAATAACTCGGAAGCCGACGCCAGCACCCCGCTCGGCCCAGACACGGGCTATGCGGGCTATCTCGCCGTCTTTGGGCACGGCCCCTGCTACGGCGGGCCGGGCCACTGCGATATTCCGCCCGCCCCTGGCCGGGGTGGCGACCGCAGCGCCCGAACGATGAACACGCCGCGCAATCACCGGATCGACGTAACGGCGGCCGCGCGCCGCCTGATTACGGCGGGGGTACGTCAGATCAGTCTGACCCTCGTGGTGATCGGGGCCGATTATCAGGAAGACAAAGAGCTGCTGCGCCTCGATGGCGTGTCGCTGAACTTCCACGATTGATGCCAACGCGCAAGAGCGCATCCTTCACCAAGGATGCGCTCTGCCGGGCCAAGGAAACCGCAATGGACACGACCCCCCGTTACCAGATTCACCCGGCAATCGGCATCGCCCGGCTGGGCGATAGTCCCGACGAATTCTACATCGCCCCCGAACGCCCGGCGGCCCTGCCCACCGAATGCGACGCCCAGGGGAACCCGAAACGCACGCCCGATGGTTTGTCGGACGTGCCGGTTGCCACCTTCAAAGACGCGCAAGGCCGGATTAAACGTCAGGCGGCGCGCTTTCAGATCTATGTTCACGACGATGACACCCCCGATGGGCGGGTTCTCAAAATCGGCGATAAAATCAAGGGTGGCGGCAATAGCGGCACTTTGGTCGATATTATCTGGCAGGTCTATCTCGCCAATAAAAAGGCGGTTTGGTACGAATTTCGCGGCCTTGCGGGCGAAACCGGCTATACCGCCGATCATCCGCGCCGCAATGCCGATATTAGCGATCCCAACGCCCGCCAACGTCTGATTATCGATCCCGGCCCGCAAATCGTTAACCTCAAGAACCGCCGCCGCGCCGAGTTTAGCCGCGACGGCAACCCCGGCTATGCAACGACCTTTCCGCCGAAAGGCCTATGGCCGAAGGATATTGATACGCTGGGCACGGTGCTGACCGACGATACCGGGCGTTTGCTGGTCTTGGGCGGGCATGGGTGCAGCGGCAGCTATAAAACCGGCATGGGCCAGCCGCGCATCGATAATTACGCCAATACCGATGGCTGGTTCGACGATACCTCCGACGGGTCCGTTACCGCGCGTCTGGTGATGTTCTCCGAAGATGTCCAAGCCATTCGCTATATCGATGTGGAATATCCCGCCTGGGTGGTGTGCGGCTATCCGCGCTATGCGCCGGAAATGCTGGATATGATTACGATGGACGAGGTGATCGAGGATGTCGCCATCCAGCAACTCGCCTATCGCACCGATCTGTATGGCACCGCCGGCACCTTCAACGCCCCCGAACGGATCGACCCGCGCGACGAAGGGGCGTTGAGCTTCTGGAAGGCCGGTAAGCTTGAGTGGAACCCGGCGTATAAGCCCTGGTTCTGGCGCGATATTTGGCCGATTCTGTTTCGCCCCAACGAGTTCAACTGGGTCAGCAATATTCTCATCCAATCGAATATGCCGCACGATCAATCCAAACGCGGCACCTTCGATCCCTACCGCCTGTGCGAGCCGCCGTTCGTCTCGCCGATCCAAGCGCACCGCCGTCAGGAAGCCGCCGTCTACAGCAATGCCCTCGGTGTGCTGGCCACAGAAGCACTCGAACCCGCGCTGATGCGCCGGGAGCGGGACGCGCCGACCAGCGTCGATGCCGTCGCTACCCTGGTGCAAGATCTGAACCTCGCGTTTCAAACCTTCGTTCAAGCGGTCGCCCCGCCGTCACCGGAGGAAAAGCCGGACGCCTATTTGCGCCGGTGGCAGAAGATTTATGCCGATAATACGCAGGCCCCAACCCCCGCGTATACCAAGGCCCGGCAAACCCTTTCGGACCGCGTTCACACGATTCTGGTTCCGCCGCAAGCCGTAACCCGGCTAAAAGCCCGGCGGGCCGAGAATAAGGCGGCAAAGCCGATCGATCCGAACAAGCATCTGATCGATGCGATCACGCGGGTTCTGTTGGAATTCGCCTCGGGTCGCCTGCTCGCCGACGCTTTCGCCGACGCAATTGTGGCGGCAACCTCCGACCCCTATGGGCCGATGCGGCAGTTTCTCTATGACGTGCTGCGCCGTCCGGGCGAAGAAAATGTCTTCCGGGTTCAGGGCAATCCGACAACGCGCACCTATCATCTGCCGCTCATGCCGCTGCTCGCGGGCGACAATCCGAAGTATAACGACACCCCGTCGAAGTTTTTGCGCCTCACCGATATGCAGTTCTATCTGCTGCGCCAATGGGCGGAGGGGAAATTTATCAACGAGGTTACGGCGGGCTTTGTTCCGGCAAGCGCGATCAACCCGTGGCAGCCTTACCCGCGCGGTCCGGTTTTGACCGGGCGGGAATTGGATCAAGGGGTGCTCAGCAATCTTCTCGGCGGGGCGTTCTTCCCCGGTGGGGAAATCGGCTGGATCGTCCGCAATCCCGGCGTTTGGTACCTGCCCTACCGCCTGAAGGCCGATCCGACGTTTGCAACCTTTGGCGAAACGGCGGCCCAGGCCAATGCCAAAGGCTCGACCGTCAACCCCATCACCTATATCGGCTATGCCGATACCGACCTATCGCAAGACAGTAATTACGCAACGGGCCTGCAACCGGGTGATCTCACCAAAATGAGCGCCCTGCCCTGGCAGGCCGATTTCAACGAGTGTACCACCCAGACCATCAACATCACTTATGAGGCCTGGAACCAGATCGACGCGACCAATCCCACCGATCCGATCCTGGCGCGCGA
The DNA here is from genome assembly GCF_044372965.1 of Elstera sp. NCBI lineage: Bacteria > Pseudomonadati > Pseudomonadota > Alphaproteobacteria > Rhodospirillales > Rhodospirillaceae > Elstera > Elstera sp. Next base: position 15,050 of record NZ_JBILQX010000053.1, read on the forward strand.
AGAAAAGACCTGGGAAACCATGTGGTGGCCCGCCCATCGCCCGCTGCAAGTAGCGGAATTGACTGTGAATAGCGACGGGACAACCAGCACCAGCCAACCGCTCAACTGGTCGCGCGGCATTCCGCAAACCTCGGCAGGCGATCTCAAAATGGTGACGGGCTGGACCCAGCTTAGCTTCGTTGTGCTGAACTACACGCTTCCCCCTGAAATTCTCAACAGCCCGCAACTCGATCAAGCCCGCTTCGTCGGGGTTGAACGCGGAAAGGATATCCCATGACCAATCTGCTTAATCCGTTCGTCGGCTCCTGGTCCTACCGGAGCCTCTATAATGACCCCGATCTGTCGGTCGATTTCGATAAGCTCGAACTCGGGCGCGGCACGCTCGCAATCGCCCAAGACGCGCGCGGGGTGCTGACCGGCACCATCGGCGGCCCCGGCTGGCAACTCACCCTCCACGGCGGCTTCGGTTTCGGCACCAGCGAGCCCGCGCGCTTTCGGGGCTCGGGGGTCATCGGCGGCGAGGAATGGATCTACGACTATCTTGCGATGGTCGTTCCGGTCTGGCCGAATAGCACGAATAGCCTGCAAGTTCCGGCCTTGGTCGGCTCGGTCACGCGCGTTATCGCCCATTCGGGCAGCACGCCCGGCAGCATTAGCCCGGCAGGGGTTGTTGGCTCCTTCTACGCCGCGCTTCAGGGATAATGCTCGAAGTCGATTTTGCGATTATCGGGGCGGGGCCGGCCGGATCGGCCGCAGCCCTTGCTCTGCGCCAGCACGCGCCCGACCGGCGGGTGCTGCTGATCGACGCCGATAGGGTTCCGCGCCGCCGGGGCGGGGAAGTTCTCCCTGCGGCGGGAGCAACCTTGTTGCAGACGCTGGGGGTTGCCGCCGAGGTTTCCCACGCCTGCACGCCCGCCCCAGGGCTTGCCGCCTGCTGGGGCACGGCGGCGGTGACTGAACGCGCCGCCATCTTCAGCGCCCAAGGGGCCGATTGGCACCTGGACCGCGTTCGCTTCGATCATTTGCTTGCCGAAGCTGCGGTAACGCGGGGCGCCGCGCTTCGGCGCGGGGTGCGCGTCGAAAGTGCCGTGCCGTTGGACGGGGCCGGGTGGCGGCTTTCCTTCGACATCTGCCCCCCCCTGACGACCAAATTCGTGATCTGGGCGACTGGGCGGCGACGCGGATTTCTGGGCGCAGTCGGCGGGCGCGCACAGACCGCCGACCGCTTAATCGCCTACCTACGGTATTATTCCGAAGGTGCGGCAGGCGATCCGCGCACTTTGTTGGAAGCCTGCCCGGACGGCTGGTGGTACGGGGCCGCGCTTCCCGGCGGCGGGCGCTGCATCGGGTTTCTGACCGATGCCGATTTGGGGCGGCCCCTCGGGGTCGCCACGCCCGAGGGTTGGGACCGCAAGCTTGCCGAAACGCGGCTAATGTCAGCCAGCTTCGGCCCTTCGGCTACGGGCGGCAAAATCGAAATTTGCGCGGCAACTTCCAGCCTGATAACGCCACTGTGCGGGCCAACCTGGATTGCAGCGGGGGACGCCGCCTGCACCTTCGAGCCCCTATCCTCCCAAGGCATCGCCAAAGCCCTGCGTTCGGGCAGCTTTGCCGCCTATGTTGCGCTCGATCATTTCGCCGGTAAGGGGGAGGCGGCGCGCCAGCGCTATTCCGCCCTGATGGCCGGGGAATATGCCGCCTATCAGCGCACGCTCGCCCGCCATTATGCCGAGGAAAACCGTTGGCCCAATCAGCCGTTTTGGGCGCGGCGGCGACAAGCAGTCGCGGCGTAGGCGTTTGTCCGCTAGAATCAACATAACGATATAAACAAATCCTTATATTGACAAATGTCATTTCAAATTGCAGAGTCGCGACGTTATGGTTCCCAAGGCCGCAAGATTGCGGCCCTGGGCTAAGAGGGAATCCGGTGCGGACAGGGGGTTATCCCCCGCCAAAGCCGGAGCTGCCCCCGCAACTGTACGCAGCGAGTGCGCAATCCGCCCCTGTCACTGAGGCCACGCCTTGGGAAGACAGGATTGCGCGCGATGACCCGCGAGCCAGGAGACCTGCCATGACAGATAACGTCCACGGGCGGGGTGTCCCGGTGTGTCGCTTGCGCAGCAGGCTTGGCAAACCGGGCCTGGTGCAATCGCGTCCGCTATGGCCTTTGCCCCCATTTTTATGGGGTATTTGCCAATGTCTAAGCTTACCATTCCCATTGCCACGCTCGGTCTGCCGCGAATTGGCGACCGCCGTGCCTTGAAGACCGCGCTAGAAGCCTATTGGTCGGGTCAATCCACGCTTGATGATCTCGACGCCACCGCCGCGCGCTTGCGGGCCGAAAACTGGCAACGCCAAAAGCGCGCGGGGATCGACCATATCCCCAGCAATGATTTCTCCTTTTACGATCACGTACTGGATACGAGCGTCCTCGTTGGCGCGATCCCCGATCGCTACGGCTGGACCGGCGGCCCGGTGACGGCGGAAACCTATTTCGCCCTAGCGCGCGGCGTTCCCGGAACCGGCCTTGCCGCCCAGGAAATGACGAAATGGTTCGATACGAATTATCACTTCATCGTGCCGGAACTTTCGGCGGACCAGACCTTCCAACTGGCGTCGACTAAGCCCGTTGCCGAGTTTTTGGAGGCCCAGGCCTTAGGCATTCACACCCGGCCAGTGCTGCTGGGGCCGGTGACATTCCTGCGCTTGGCCAAGTCACCCGATATCGATTTCGACCCCTGGGCGTTGCTCGACCGGCTTTTGCCGGTCTATGTCGATCTGCTCGAACGGTTGCAGGCGGTGGGGGCCGACTGGGTACAGATGGACGAACCCTGCCTCGCCCTTGATCTCGACGACGCCACTCGCATCGCCCTACACCGCACCTATGCCGTGTTAACCGAGGCCGTGCCGAAGTTAAAACTGTTGGTGACAAGCTTTTTTGGCCCGATGGCGGAGAATCTGACCACCGCCCTCGCCCTCCCTGTCGCCGGGGTGCATCTCGATCTGGTGCGCGGGGCCGCCGATCTGCCGCGCGTGCTGGCCGAAGCGCCGAAGCACTTAACGCTGTCGCTCGGCGTCATCGATGGGCGCAATGTGTGGCGGGCCGATCTTGACGCGCTCCTCGCCCAGATCGAGCAAATTGTTACCGTTTGGGAGCCGAGCAAGCTTATCCTCGCCCCCTCCTGCTCGCTGTTGCACGTGCCGATCGACGTGAGCTTGGAGCAGGATCTGGATGCCGACCTCCGCTCCTGGCTCGCGTTTGCGGTCCAAAAACTCGACGAACTCGCAATTCTGCGGTGCGCCCTCGTCGAAGGACGGGCGGCGGTTGCGGTCGATCTGGCGGCGGCCAGCGCCGCGTGCCGGGCGCGCAAAACCTCCCCCCGGCTCCATAATCCCAGCGTGCGCACGCGGCTTGGGCGCGTGGTTCCCGCCTGGGCACAGCGCTACCGGCCCTTCGCCGACCGGCGCAAGCTTCAGCAAGCAAAGCTGAACCTGCCGCCTTTTCCCACCACGACCATCGGCTCCTTCCCCCAGACCGACGCCGTGCGCAAAGCCCGCTCCCACGCTAGCAAAGGCCTGCTGTCGCCCGCCGAGTATGAGGATTTCCTGAAGCAGGAGACCGAACAGGCGATCCGCTGGCAGGAAGAAATCGGCCTCGACGTGCTGGTCCATGGCGAGTTCGAGCGCAACGACATGGTGCAATATTTCGGCGAACAGCTTTCAGGCTATGCCTTCACCCAACATGCTTGGGTGCAAAGCTACGGCTCCCGCTACGTCCGTCCGCCGATCCTTTACGGCGATGTGGCGCGGCTAAAGCCGATGACGGTGGCCTGGGCGCACTACGCCCAGTCGCTCACCGACCGCCCGGTAAAAGGCATGCTGACCGGGCCGGTGACGATGCTCTGCTGGTCATTCGTGCGCGACGACCTGCCGCGTGAAACGGTCTGCCGGCAAATTGCCCTCGCCCTGCGTGATGAGGTGAGCGATCTGGAAGTCGCCGGGATCGGTATTATTCAGATCGACGAGCCCGCCTTTCGCGAAGGGCTGCCCTTACGCCGCGCCGACTGGGACGCCTATCTGACGTGGGCCACCGAATGCTTCCGGCTTTCGGCCTCGGGGGTGAGCGATGCCACCCAGATCCACACCCATATGTGCTATTCGGAGTTTAACGATATTATCGGCGCCATTGCCGCGATGGATGCCGACGTGATTTCTATCGAAACCTCCCGGTCTAAGATGGAGTTGCTCGACGCCTTTACCGGCTTCCACTACCCCAACGATATCGGGCCAGGCGTCTATGATATCCACTCGCCACGCGTGCCGAGCGAGGCCGATATGGTTGGCCTGCTGCAAAAGGCCCGCACCCATCTGCCGCCCGAACAGCTTTGGGTAAACCCCGACTGCGGCCTAAAAACCCGGCGCTGGGAGGAGGTCAAACCC
>NZ_JBILQX010000054.1:0-19480 GCF_044372965.1 Elstera sp.
TCAGCCGTGATTCTGTTAAGATTGGCACGGACGAGGGGCTTCGTTAGGGTAAAGCGCGATAAAGTTGCGACTGAGAGGCTCCGTGTCCGATCTGCCTGAACTCATTTTTTGTCCTGGGCTCTTGTGCGATGAAAACCTGTGGCGGCCCCAAAGCCTAGCCCTCGCCGGGCGGGTTGCGATGCGCGTTGCCGATACAACGAAAGACGATACGATTGCCGGAATGGCCGCGCGCCTGCTGGCCGATGCCCCGCCGCGCTTCGCTCTCGCGGGCCTTTCGATGGGCGGCTATCTCGCGCTCGAAGTGCTGCGGCAGGCTAAAGAGCGCGTCACCCGCGCAGCCTTGCTCGATACCTCCGCCCGCCCGGATACCGAGGAGCAGCGCGAACGCCGAATGGCGCTGATGCGCATGGCGAAAGTCGGGCGTTTCAAAGGGGTTACGCCCCGTTTGCTCCCGTTACTCATTCACCCGGACCGGCTGAACGACGCCGCCTTAGTTGAAACAATCGTCGGTATGGCGCAACGCATTGACCGCGATGGGTTTTTGCGCCAGCAGAACGCCATTTTGACCCGCGCCGACAGCGTGCCGGACCTGCCGAATTTCGCCTGCCCCGCCCTCGTCATCGTAGGCCGCGAGGACGCGCTGACGCCGCCGGAACGGGCCGAAGAAATCGCCGCAGGCCTTCCGAACGCACGGCTCGAAGTCCTTGAAAACTGCGGGCATCTCGCAACGCTGGAGCAGCCGGATCAGGTAAATGCCCTGTTCGAGCAATTCTTCTTAGAGGAAACCGGGGCATGACAGTGCGACAGAAAATTATCATCGACTGCGATCCGGGGCTTGATGACGCCATCGCCCTGCTGCTCGCCTTCGCCAGCCCGGAACTCGATATTCTCGGGATTACGGTTGCGGCGGGTAATGTTGGGCTAGAGCAAACGGTTAAGAACACGCGCCTGCTGGTTGATCTCGCCGGAGCGTCCGTGCCGATCCATCCCGGCTGCCCGGCCCCGCTGTTCCGCCGCCTCGAAACGGCAGCCCATATCCACGGCGAGTCAGGCCTGAAGGGCGCGGAACATCTGCCGCCGCCGCGCGCGCCGGTTTCAGACGAGCACGCCGTTCCCGCCCTCATCCGCCACCTGCGCACCGCCGCCCCCGGCGAGATTATCCTCGCCTGCACAGGGCCGCTCACGAACCTCGCCGCCGCCTTGATCCAAGCGCCCGATAGTGCAGCATCCATCGCCCGTATCGTCGTCATGGGCGGCGGTGTGGCCCAGGGCAATGCAACCCCTGCCGCCGAATTCAATTTTCTCACCGATCCGCACGCGGCCCAGATTGTGTGCCGCAGCGGCGTGCCCTTAGAGATTATTCCGCTCGATCTCACTTGGCAGGCGGAAGCCAGCCCAGCGCGGCTCAAACCCTTAGTCGGCGTCGAAACCGAGGTAGCCCGCACGGTTCTGTCGATGATGGCCGCCTATGGCCGCAAAGGCCGCCACGCCGACAGCGACGGCCCACCCCTGCACGATCCTTGCGTCATCGGCCATATCCTCTGGCCCGATCTAATGCGCGGCCAGCGCGGCGGCGTTGGCGTTGATGTGCTGCCCGGCCCGAACGAGGGCCGCCTGACTGCCGACTGGTGGGGTGTCGCAAAGCCGCCCCTGCCGCAGGCGCTGATCCTAACCGAAATCGACGCCGACGGGTTCTTCGCCCGCCTGTGCGACCGCCTGCTGCGCTTCAAATAGGCCCCGCGATGATTACCGTCTTCGGCTCCATCAATCTCGACCTCGTCGTGCGCGCCCCGCACCTGCCCGCGCCGGGCGAAACCGTGCTTGGCGGCGCTTTTGCAGCCCATCCCGGGGGGAAAGGCGCGAATCAAGCCCTCGCCGCTCAACGCGCGGGCGGAAGCGTGCGGCTTTTCGGGGCGGTTGGCGGCGATAGTTTTGCGGGTCCGGCCCTGTCCCTGTTGCGAGAAGGCGGCGTCGATCTTGCGGGGGTGCGCAGCGTGCCCGAAACGGCAACCGGCATCGCCCTGATTGCCGTCGATACGCAAACAGCGGAAAATCAGATTCTGGTCGCACCGGGGGCAAATGGCGCGGTTTTCGCCGACTGGCTGCCACCTTTGGGCGAACAGGATATTCTGCTGTTGCAGGGCGAACTGCCGTTCGCCGAAACCCTTCGGGCCGCGCGCACCGCCAAGAGCCACGGCGCGCGTGTGGTCTGGAACCTCGCCCCCGTCCCGCCTGATCTGCCGACCGATCTCGTCGATCTTGTCGATCTGCTCGTCGTCAACGAAGGGGAAGCTGCCGCCCTCACCGGCACAGCGCAGCCCGAGGAAGCCTTACGGGACTGGCCCGGCGATATCGTTATTACCCTTGGGGGCGACGGCGCGATTGCCCGCTTCGGCGTGCATCTTTACTCCGTTCCCGCCGTTCATATTACGCCCGTCGATACCACCGGCGCGGGCGATGCGAGCGTTGGCGCGTTGGTCGCAGCTCTCAGCCATGGCCTTCATCCTGCCGAAGCCCTACGCTTTGCGCTTGCCGCCGGAACACTGGCCTGTTTAGCGGAGGGCGCGCAGCCGAGTTTCGCCACGCGCCCCCAGATCGAAGCCTTCTTGGGTTAACGATAGGCCGCGCGGTAGAGGGTCACGATTTCGTCCGCTGTCGGCACGCGCGGATTATTGCCGGGCGAGCCCGACGCGAGCGCCTGTTCGGCCATCCGCTCCATCAACCCCATGTAGCGCGCCTCATCAATGCCATAGGCTTCGGGCGTCGGTACCGTCAGATCGCGGTTAAGGGCCGACAGCGCGTCCAGAAGCGCCGAGACCGCCGCCTGATCGCCTTCCTCTGCCGAGGCCAGGCCGAGCGTGCGCGCGACCGTCCCATAGCGCTCCAGGGCTGCGGGGGCCGAGAAAGCCGTGACGGCGGGCAGCAGCATGGCGTTCGAAAGACCGTGCGGCACATGGAAGAACGCCCCAATCGGGCGGCTCATACCGTGGACCAGCGCGACGGAGGCATTGGAGAAGGCCAGCCCCGCCAAGGTCGCCCCGCGCATCATCGCTTCGCGGGCGGCATGATTGCCGGGCTCGAAGCAGGCCGTGCGCAAGTTCGGATAAATCAGCCGCATCGCTTCCAGCGCATAAACATCGCTAAGCGGTGTGGCCTTGCGACTCACATAGGCTTCAATCGCGTGGGTCAGCGCATCGATGCCAGTATCGGCAGTGAGGCGCAGCGGCTTGGTCAGCGTCAGTTCGTAATCGACAATTGCTGCGCGCGGCAGACAGGCGAGGCCCATAATGAGCATTTTCTCGTCCGTCGCCTCGTCCGTAATCACGGCAAAGCGCGTTACTTCCGAGCCCGTCCCGGCGGTGGTCGGAATGCAGATCACCGGCAGATCGGCCTGATCGGCGCTGGCAGGCACTTTGTAATCGCGCATCGCGCCGCCGCCCTTGGCCAAAACGGCCATCGCCTTGGCCGTATCCATCGGGCTGCCGCCGCCGATTGCCAAAAGCCCATCGAAAGGCTCGGCTTGCAGGCGCGCAACGCCCGCTTCAATCACACGGACCGTTGGGTCCGGCACCGTTTCGTCAAAAATACCCACGCTCAATCCGGCTGCCCGCAGCACAGCTTCGATCTCGCCAACGACCCCCGTCTGAACCAGAAACTTATCGGTCACAATCAGCGGGTGCCGAATCCCCAATCGGGCCAGCACCGTCGCAGTTTCCCGGCGTGCGCCGCCGCCCATTAGCACCAATTGTGGTGTCATTACGCTGAACATTTTCCCCTCCCCCGTTTAGCCTTGTGTTGACAGCCCCGGTCGATTCGCCGAGAGTTGTTATGTTGCAGGTGCTAACTAGCCTATCTTCATATGATTATCTGGCGTCTTTCCCAAAGCCCCTGAATTTAAAGGAAAATAAATTAATCTAAAAGAAGGGTAAACTTTTTCCTTGCTCTAGTTCGCATTTGCAGCGACCTTTACCTTAGTTCTCCTCCCTTCGTCGGGCCGTTTTACAGAGAAGTGGAACAAGACGATGAACGCTGAAATCATTCGGGTCGATTTTCGACTGAAGCGTGTCGTTGCCAATGATAATAACGATCCCATTCGTCATCGCCGCGTCAACCTCTCGGCAACGATTGCCCGACTGCGCGCCTCCGCTGCCGCCTCCGCCGCCTCGACCCAGGCGATGCGACAAGGTGCCGCACGGTTGCGGGAAGCGTCGGCCCGGATGGAGGAAGAAACCCGCAATTTGGCAGCCAGCCTCAATAATCTTTCCAGTAGCCTGAGTGCACTGCCCGTTTCGCAAATTTTCAATCAGCTTCAAGCGATCCGCGAGCTTTCCGCCGAAGGGTAATCGCATCGGCGACCCAGGGTCGCCACGCGGTAAATAGCCCATCTAAAAAAGGGGAGGATGTTAACATCCTCCCCTTTTTATTTAGCCTCAGGCAACGGATGCCGAGACCAGATGATTCCGCACTGCAGCAAAAGCAGCCTCAATCAAAGCGGGGTCAGCACCGCCCGCTTGGGCCATGTCAGGACGACCACCGCCGCCCTTCCCGCCCAAAGCTTCTGCCCCGACCCGGACAAGATCGACCGCGCTGAGGCGCTTTGAGAGAGCCTCGGTAACGCCAATGACCAGCGAAACCTTTCCGTCGTCCGCCGCCGCGACGATGACGACGCCATCAGCCATATCTTGCTTCAGTTGATCGACCATGCCTTTCAATTCGCGCGCCGGAACCCCATCGGCCCGGCGGGCGATAAAAGCGATCCCCGCAATGGTTTCAACCGCTGCCGCCGCACCCGTGCCGCCTGTGGCCAAAGCTTTACGGGCTTCCAATAGTTCCCGCTCCAACCGCCGCCGCTCCTCGACGAGGGCTGCAACGCGCGCCGGAAGCTCGGTTGCCGTGGTCTTTAAGCTTCCCGCCGCAGCCGCCAAAGTGGCTTCCTGCTGAGCGAGATGATCGAGCACGGCTTGACCCGTAATCGCCTCGATCCGCCGAACGCCTGCGGCGACCGCGTTTTCACCGACAATCTTGAACGCGCCGATATCGCCCGTGCGCCGCACGTGGGTGCCGCCACACAGTTCGACTGAAAAGCGGCTGCTATCCGCGCCCATGGTCACAACGCGGACCTCATCGCCGTATTTTTCGCCGAACAGCGCCAGCGCGCCTTCGGCCACGGCGTCATCCGGCGTCATCAGGCGCGTGTTCACGTCGGTATTCAGACGAATACGCGCGTTCACCTCGCGCTCAACATCCTGCACTTCCTCCGCCGACAAGGGCTTCGGATGGCTGATATCGAAGCGCAGGCGTTCGGCCGCAACCAGCGAGCCCTTTTGGGTGACATGATCGCCCAAGCGACGGCGCAAAGCTTCATGCAGCAAATGCGTGGCCGAATGATTGGCGCGCAACTGGTCGCGGCGCTCGGCCGCAACGGTGAGCGTTACCCCATCGCCGACCGACAGGCTTCCCGCCTCGACCGTGCCGAGATGCACCCACAGGTCGCCGACGCGCTTTTGCGTATCGTTGATGCGCACGCGCACCCCCGCCGGGGTCTGGATGACGCCCTGATCGCCCTGCTGGCCGCCGGATTCGCCGTAGAAGGGCGTTTGATTGACAATAACGGCAATCGTGCTGCCCTCGGCGGCCGTCTTCACCGACGTGCCGTCGGCAATAATCGCCAGAATCTGCGCTTCCGCCGAATCGGTGGCATACCCCAGAAAATCCGTCGCGCCATGGGTATCGCGCAACTCGAACCAAAGCTTATCGGTCGCAGCCTCGCCCGAGCCGGACCACGCGGCTCGCGCCTTGGCGCGCTGGGCCTGCATAGAGGCTTCGAACCCGAGGGTGTCGACCGTTCGGCCCTGACCGCGCAGCACGTCCTGAGTCAGATCGAGCGGGAAACCGAAGGTATCGTAAAGCGTAAAAGCCACATCACCCGCAAGCGCCTGGCCCTCGCCGAGCTTATGGGTTTCATCTTCCAACAGCTTCAAGCCACGCTCGAGCATGGCTTTAAAGCGGGTTTCTTCCAGCTTCAATGTCTCGGTCATCAGCGCGCTGGCGCGATTGAGTTCCGGGTAATGGTCGCCCATTTGCTTTTGCAGGGCCGGAACCAGACGCCACAGGTGCGGATCGCGACAGCCGATCATGTGCGCATGGCGCATCGCCCGGCGCATGATCCGGCGCAGCACATAGCCGCGCCCTTCATTGGACGGCAGCACGCCATCGGCCATTAGGAAGCAGGAGGCGCGCAAATGGTCGGCAATGACCCGGTGGGAAATCTTATGCGGGCCGTCGGGATCGGAGTTGGCGGCTTGGGCCGAAGCTTCGATCAGCGCGCGCATCAGGTCGATATCGTAGTTATCGTGCTTACCCTGGAGCACCGCCGTGACGCGCTCCAACCCCATGCCGGTATCGATCGAGGGGCGCGGTAGCGGCAGGCGCGTTCCATCGCCCTGCTGCTCGAACTGCATGAACACGAGGTTCCAGATTTCGATGAAACGGTCGCCATCTTGATCGGCGCTGCCGGGCGGGCCGCCCCAAACCTTATCGCCATGATCGAAGAAGATTTCCGAACAGGGACCACAGGGACCCGTATCACCCGCCGACCAGAAGTTATCGCTGGTAGCGATTCGAATGATCCGGTCATCGCTAAGGCCGGCAATCTTCTTCCAAAGGCCGTGAGCCTCGTCATCATCATGGTAGACGGTCACGAGCAAGCGCTTGGCATCGAGGCCAAACTCGCGCGTCACCGTGTTCCAGGCAAGCTCGATTGCCCGTTCTTTGAAATAATCGCCGAAGGAGAAATTGCCGAGCATTTCGAAGAACGTATGGTGACGGGCCGTATAGCCGACGTTCTCAAGGTCATTATGCTTACCACCCGCGCGCAAGCATTTTTGAGCGGTGGTGGCGCGCACGTAATCGCGCTTTTCCGTTCCGGTGAACAGATTCTTGAACTGAACCATCCCGGCGCTGGCAAACAGCAATGTGGGATCGTTCCGCGGCACCAACGGACTCGATTCCACGACCGCATGGCCTTGGCTACCGAAATAGGAGAGAAATTTAGCGCGAACTTCGTTAGTGCTTTGCATGGCCTTCCCGTTGACGGTCCAGGGCTTAACGCGCCGTTCCGTTCTCACTCACACGCAGGGGCTTGCGTTGTAGCGCGGCCAAGGCGACCTTGTCCATGGCAGTGACTAAAACGGCTGCGGTTGGAAGCATTTCCCCACCGCAGCCGCTTCAAAGCCCTAATCGCCCGACGTATCGGGTGCGCCCATCATCGCGTCGGCCACGCCCTTGGCATTGTCGCGAATGGCTTGCTCCACCTTATCGGCGATGGCCGGATTTTCGCGCATAAACACCTTGGCGTTTTCGCGCCCCTGGCCCACACGCTGGCCTTCGTGGGAGAACCAGGCCCCGGATTTTTCGACCACCCCGGCCTTCACGCCAAGGTCGATCAATTCACCAACCTTCGAAATGCCTTCGCCGTACATAATGTCGAACTCAACCACGCGGAACGGCGGCGCCATCTTATTCTTCACCACTTTCACGCGGGTTTGATTCCCCGTTGCGGTTTCCCGGTCCTTGATCGCGCCAATGCGGCGAATATCGAGGCGGATCGAGGCGTAGAACTTCAGCGCATTGCCGCCCGTCGTGGTTTCGGGATTGCCGAACATCACGCCGATCTTCTGGCGAATCTGATTGATGAAGATCACCATGCAGCGCGATTTGGAGATAGTGCCCGTCAGCTTGCGCAGGGCTTGGCTCATCAGCCGCGCCTGCAGGCCAACGTGCGTATCACCCATCTCGCCTTCAAGCTCGGCGCGCGGCACCAGGGCCGCGACGCTATCGATGACCAGCACGTCAATCGCGCCAGAGCGGACGAGCGTATCGGCGATTTCAAGCGCCTGCTCCCCCGCGTCGGGCTGAGAGATCAGCAGTTCATCGATATTCACGCCGAGCTTGCGGGCGTAGCTGGGGTCGAGCGCGTGTTCGGCATCAACAAAGGCACAGGTGCCGCCCGCCTTTTGCGCTTCAGCGATCACGTGTAGCGCAAGGGTGGTCTTCCCCGAGCTTTCCGGCCCATAGATTTCGATAATGCGCCCGCGCGGCAACCCGCCGATCCCCAGGGCAATATCGAGCCCTAAAGAGCCGGTCGAGATCACTTCGGTATCCACCGAAGCGTCGCGCTGACCCAGTTTCATGATGGAGCCTTTACCAAAGGCCCGTTCGATTTGCCCGAGGGCGGCTTCCAAAGCCTTGTTCTTATCCATGCTATCTTTATCGATAAGGCGCAGTTGCGCGACGGTCATGACGAGTGCCTCCCGGTTATTTCACAGCCATCACGGCGATGCAACGCAGGCTAGGCCAAGGCTTGATCGGCCAGGGGATGCCCAAGACCAGACTATAACGGGAACAAGCACATGTTTCAAGAACGTTCTTGGAACATATCCTAAAAATGAGCCGTCATTCGATCAGCGACCTTTGCCGCTAACTGCTTGAGACTGAAGGGCTTTTGCAAGAAGGTGATCTCGCCTAGCGCATTAAGCTGATCGCGCAAATCGCCATCGGCATGGCCGGAAACGCAAATGACGGGAAGATTGGGAAATGTCAGCCAAATTTCCCGCACCATCGTTGGGCCATCCATACCGGGCATCACCACGTCGGTAATCAACAGATCGGGCCGTGGCAAGCCGCCGCGAATAAGATCGAGTGCCGCTTCGGCCGAACGCGCCTCGGTAACATGATAACCTTTGCTGCGCAGCGTGCGGGCGGCAAAGGCGCGAACCGGGTCTTCGTCCTCCACAATCAGAATCGCCCCGCGCCCGCCCGATCCGACCTCGGGCGATGGAACATCGGGGGGCGCGGCATCGCGCCGATCACTCGGCGATTCAGACTCTTCTACTGCGGCCATCTGCGGCAGATAGATCGTAAAAGTGGTCCCGATACCAATCGTGCTATCGACTTTCACGAAGCCGCCGGTCTGGCGAACGATCCCATAGACCGTGGAAAGACCGAGCCCCGTGCCGGAACCCACCGGTTTGGTCGTGAAAAACGGCTCAAAAATGCGGGCCTGAACGTCCGGCGACATGCCCGAGCCGGTATCGGTGACAGAGATCGCCACGTAATTGCCAGGAGCCATCGTTTCATGGCCCATCCGACGGGCGAATTTGACCGTTTCGACCTGGGTCGCCACCGTCAGCCGCCCGCCGTTGGGCATCGCGTCGCGGGCGTTGACCGCGAGATTAATAATAACCTGTTCCAATTGCCCTGGATCAACCCGGACCAGGCCAAGGTCGCGGCCATGATGCAACTCCAACTCGATTCCCTGCCCGATCAAACGCCGCAATAAATGCGAGAGTTCGGCCAAAACATCCGAAATATCGAGCTGGGAAACCTCAAGCTTTTGCTGACGCGAGAATGCAAGGAGTTGCCGGACCAGCGCCGCCGCCCGATTGCCGTTCTGCTTAATCTGCATAATATCGGCAAAAGACGCATCCCCCGCCCGATGCCGTTGCAGCAGCAAGTCGCAATAGCCGATCATTGCCGTCAGCAGATTATTGAAATCATGGGCGATACCCCCGGCAAGTTGCCCCACGGCCTGCATTTTTTGCGACTGGACGATGCGGTTTTCCAACTCTTTTTGATCGGAAATATCGACCGCTTGCAAAAGCCAGCCGCTCGGCCCGCCGTCCGCCGACCAGCGTTCGAAATAAAGACGGGCGGCACAACGGGTCTCGCGGCCCGGCTCGGCAATCAGATCCACCTCAACGGGGGGTGGGACGGTCTGCACGCCCGCCAAAGCTTGCGCGACGGCCTCCTGCCCCTCGGAGATAAAGGAAAACAACGGCCGATCCACCGGATCGTTCACCCCCAAGAGTCGCCGAAAGGCCGGGTTCGCGCTACGAATAATCCCATCCACCACAAAAACCGTCGGCAGCGGCAGCGGCGGCAGCACAACAACCGGTTGCTGGGGAAGTGCCGCGCGCCCTTTCCACCAAGCTCGAACCATTTTGGCTAATCCCATCCCTAGCGGCTAGGCGGAGGGGGCGGCGCGCCCGGCCCCCGCCCTGTCGGGTTTAATGCGGCTGGGTTTGATGCTCTCGGGTCAACCGTTCCCCCGATTCCCGTTGCCGCCATAATACCTGCCGCAAGGGGACGCGACGGCCCGCCACTGCGCTGATTGCGGCGCATAACGAAGGAAATAAGCTCGGCCACGGCCTTATAGGTATCGGGCGGAATTTCCTTGTCGAGATCGACGAGGGCATAGAGGGTGCGCGCCAACGGCGGATTTTCAACGATCGGCACGCTATTTTCATTGGCAACTTCACGGATTCGCAAAGCGACCGCATCAACCCCTTTTGCAACCACTTTCGGCGCGGGCATCCCATCGTCATATTTCAAAGCGACGGCATAATGGGTCGGGTTGGTCACGACCACGGTTGCTTCTGGAACCTGAGCCATCATGCGTTGCTTGGCTTTTTCCATTCGAATCTGCCGAAGGCGCGCTTTAACGTGCGGATCGCCTTCCTGGTTCTTAAACTCTTCCTTCAGGTCGTGTTTGGACATACGCATTTGCTTCATGAAGGCAAAACGCTGATAGAGGTAATCCGCGCCCGCGATCACCCCAACAATAGCAACTACAAGAAAAATAACGCTCAAAGCTAATTTATTTAACTCCGATAACATATCGCCAACATCAGTTAAAACGAACCGATCGATACTATGCATTTCAGGCCAAAGCAGAAAAACAGAAGCTGCACCTACCACTATAATTTTTGCAATACCCTTCAAAAACTCCACAAGATTGCGCATTGAAAATAGGCGACCGAACCCTTTTATAGGATCAATTTTATCTAATTTCGGTTCGATAGATTTGGTTGCAAACAGCAAACCAAATTGCAGATAAAAGGCAGAAAAAGCGACAACGGCCAAAAGCCCCATTGGAACAAGCAAAGCAACGGCTAACGAAAGCACAAGCTCGCCGATAATCATTGTAAAATTTACATCATCGACCCGAATATCCCACGACCGCTCCAAAAATGCCCTTGCTATCAAAGTTACTTTATTACTCATCATCGCACCAAAAGACGTCAATACCAGTGCCGAAGCTCCCAGCATCGCAAAATTAACAACGTCTTTTGACTGAATAACGTTCCCTTGATCGCGCGCATCTTGCAGTTTCTTAGCAGAAGGCTCTTCTGTTTTAGAGGCATCATCTTCTTCGCTCATGGGACCCCCGGCGACATCATACCCTGAATGGCCGTTCCGATTGTATCAACGAAGAGATACATAATCGAAACCAGGGTGATCATAAGAAGGATAAAACCGACAATAATTTGCACAGGTTGCGCCAGAAAAAATACCTGCAACTGGGGCATCAGACGGGCAAGCAAACCCAAAGCAACGTTAATCATCATCATGACAATAAAAAACGGCCCCGTCATCTGGATACCAATTCGAAACGCTTGGCTGACTACCCGCACAATCGATTCCGAAGCATCCCCCATCGCAATCCCCTGCCCCGGTAAAAATAGGCCGTAACTATCCACCATACCGCGCAGGAGCATATGATGCATATCGGTCTGCATCATGATAACGAGGGCGATTAACCCCAGAAAGGTGGAAATCGCCGAGGTTTGTTCTGAAATCATAGGATTAAAAATAGTGGCGCTCGAAAGGCCGATTTGAAAAACGATGGCTGAACCCGCGACTTCCAGAGAGATAAATAAGATTCGCACCAGAAGCGCCAGGAAAATACCGATCAAAATCTCACCCACAAGCAAGATGATCAGCCCCCCAACACTGGGCGGCAAGGTGGGTAATGAGGGGGTGAGAAATGGGGTGATTGTCATCGTCACCGCCAAGGCGAACAATATGCGAGCGCGGGCGGGAACACTCTGCTCACCGAACAGCGGCAACACCATAAGCGCCGAGCCGATGCGCGCGAACACCAGCACCAGCGCAAAAAGCTCGCTTAACAGAAGGTTTTCAAACAGCCGCATCGCCGCGCTCAGCCGAGCGAGATGATGCGGTCAACCAAACGTTCCATGAAGCCCTGCATCGTTGCCAGCATGAACGGAAACAGCAGCAGCAGCGCAATGAAGACCACGATGATCTTCGGAACGAAGGTCAGCGTCATTTCTTGAATCTGGGTAAGCGCCTGGAACAGCGAAATGATGAGGCCGACCACGAGCGCAATTACCATGATCGGTCCCGACACCTGAAGCAGAACCAGCACGGCTTCCCGGGCGACTTCGAGAGTATTGGCCTCATTCATCGTGCGGCGACCTTACAGCAAATACCAAGCAGGTGATAACACCAGCGATGATGCATTTGCCAGACATAACAAACCAAAACCGCAAAAACGCTACGAAGCGTTAGATAGGCATACGCATGATTTCGTTGTACGCCTGAACCACGCGGTCACGGATCGCGACAACCGTTTGTAGCGTCACTTCGGCGTTCGAAATCGCCGTGACGACTTCGGTAATATCCGTTGCTTGCCCGGTCGCGGCTTTCGCGGTTTGGCCTTCGGCCTTGTACATGGTATCGAGCGCTGACCGACCGGCCTTCTCGACGAGTTCCGAAAAATTCGGCCCCATCGGGCGAGCGGCGCTTTCAAGGCTCGGCAGAGCGCGGACGGTGCTGCCGTAGGCAGCGGCGGCGGAAGCTGGATTGGTCGTGGTCATGGCTTATCCCTTTTCAAGGCGATTGAATTAAGCGGTGCGCAGCAGACCAATGGTCCGCGACAGCATAGCCTTGGAGGTTTCGATTACCGACAGATTGGCTTCGTAAGACCGCTGGGCTTCGCGCATGTCGGACATTTCGACCAGTGAATTCACGTTCGGGCGCAGCACGTAACCTTCGGCATTCGCCGCCGGATGGCTGGGATCATACTTCAGCTCGAAATCTTTACTGTCCGGCATGATCTTATTGACGCGCACCATATCGGCATTGATCGACCGATCGAGCACGTTCTTAAACGTCATGATCTTGCGGCGATAGGGCTCGCCACCGGGCGTTTGCGCCGTCGAATCGGCATTGGCGAGGTTTTCCGAAATCACCCGAAGCCGCTGACCTTGAGCCCGCATCCCAGCGGCGGAAATCTGCATTGCATCTTTAAGATTCATGGACTTAGACCCTCTTCTCTCGCCTAACGACTAAACCTGCTAAGCGCGATTACTGGCCGCGCAGAACCATTTTAGACATGGCTGTATACTTATTATAAAGTTCAGCATTCAGCGTGTAGTCGCTCTGATTCTGCGTCATCTTCATCATCTGCTCTTCGAGCACCACACCATTCTTGGACAGCGAGGTTTCATAAGGCTTCTTATCCTTATCAACCGCAAAAGTGGTCTGCGGGCTGATGGGACGAAGATGATTGGGTTGGGTTAGGGCGAGCGGCTGGCGCGAATTCGCCTCCTGCATCGCCTTCTGAAAATTCTGTTGGCGCAGATCGCTGGGGCGATAGTTGGGCGTATCGGCATTAGCGACGTTCTGGGCCAGCACCTTATGCCGGTCGCCCAGATAATCCATACGCTTAGCCATCAACTGCATCAGATTGGTTTTGCCGTCGCTCATCGTCTACCATCCCATCAGAAGCCTTGGAAACTTTGCCTCAGGCCAGGACCCTAAGCAAGCAAACCCCACGCCAGCTTTCAGATTTAGGTTTATGCTTGGTCAAAGCGTTTGTCTACAGTATTTTAGCTTTGAAAGCTGACTTACCGCATGAAGGATGTTTCGCGATGAGCGCCCCTAAAGAACCGCCGTCGGAATCTTTTGCCGAGGGTAAAAAGCGCCGCCAGATTGCCGTTGCCCTCAATTACACGAAGGGTGACTTGCCGAAGGTCGTGGCCTCGGGCCGGGGCGCGATTGCGGAAAAAATTCTCGAAATCGCCTTCGCCAACGGCGTTAAAGTGCGTGAGGATCGCGATCTCGCCGAACTGCTCTCGGCGGTGGAATTAAATTGTCCAATCCCCGTCAATTGTTTCGAGGCAGTTGCGGAGATTCTAAGATACCTTTATCAAGCCAATGCGCGACTGGGTGGAATGCCTATCGCGGAGTTGGACGAGGCCTCACCCCCCTCGCCGCCTCATCGTTATTAAGCCGCTGCGCCGGGTAATTGGATCAGAGAGAGACCGTGACCGAACCTCCCGCCCGTTCCCCCGCCCCGAAGGCGCCCCCGCCCCGCGGCCCCGATCCCAAAGCCCTCATCGACGGCTTTAACCGCGTGATCCTCGCGCTGGAGGCGGCGCTTGCGACGCTTCAAGAGGAAGGGTCGGTTGACCTTGCAGGCCTTGATGACGAAATCGAGCGCCTGTGTACCGCGACGCTCAAAATCACCGGCCCTTCCGCCGATCCGGTTTTGAAGCGGATGGGGGCCATGACCGATCTGCTGGAAAAACTCAGCACCCAACTCAGCGAGCGTATGGCCGAAGGGGCTGCCCACGAGCAAGTTGAGGCTAAAGCCAAGCACCGCTCGGCCATCTCGGCCTACCGTAAACCCGAACAGGGCGAGGGATAAGTATGGGTGCCGATGTCTTGAATGACGGCTACATTCGCTTTGTGGTTGGTTTGCTGGCGGTTCTGGCGATGATCGTGGTCGCGGTTTGGATCGCGAAACGCTTGGGCCTTGGCACCACCACGGGCTTTCGTGGCAAAGGCCGCCGCCTTTCCCTCGTCGAAGTGATGCCGCTCGATCAAAAGCGCAAACTCGTCCTCGTCCGCCACGATGAAACCGATCACCTAATCTTGCTTGGCGCGGCCCATGAAACGCTGCTGTCCTCCGGCGCGGTCCCCATTGCGGCAGCCCTAGCCCCGACGCCGATCCCCGAGCGCGACGCGAGCGATAAAGGCCGAAAGAACCCATTTCTTGCCGCCGACCGGGAGGCCTAGCATGCGCCGAACTCAAGGGTCGACTCTCGCGATTGCCGCGAAATGGGGGGCTATTTACGGCCTTGCAACGTTTATCACTATGCTCGGCCTCCTGTGGACCGATCCCGCAATGGCCCAGGCCCTAACGCTGGATCTCGGCGACGGCGGCGGCAGCACAACGGGCCGCATCATTCAAACGATGGCGGTGCTCACCGTTCTCAGTCTCGCGCCGTCGATTCTGATGATGGTGACGTCCTTCACGCGCATCGTTATCGTCCTTTCGCTACTGCGCAATGCTATCGGCATGCCGCAGTCGCCGCCGAACTCGGTCATGGTCGCGCTTGCCGTGTTCCTGACCGGCTTCATCATGCAGCCGACCTTCGAGCGCGCCTATAACCAGGGCGTGCGCCCGCTGATGAATGAAGAAATCACCGAAGCCCAGGCGCTCGACCGCACGATTGAGCCGTTTCATGCCTTCATGATCCGCCACGTGCGCGAAAAAGACCTGCGGCTTTTCTTCGATCTCGCGCGGACCCAGCCCACCGAAACGGCGGCACAAACGCCGCTGCGCGTACTGATCCCTGCCTTCATGATCAGCGAGCTGCGCCGCGCCTTTGAAATCGGCTTCCTGCTGTTCATCCCCTTCCTCGTCATCGACATGGTCGTCGCCTCAATCCTGATGGCGATGGGGATGATGATGCTGCCGCCGGTGATTATCTCCTTGCCGTTCAAGCTGATTTTCTTCGTGCTGGTCGACGGCTGGTATCTGGTTGCAGGCAGTATGGTGCGAAGTTTCGGGGAGTAGCGGGGCGCTGCCCCGCCCCCGCCAGGAGCCGAAGGCGGCTCCTGGACCTGCCCTCGCTTGTGCGACTACACCCAACGGCAGGAAAGAGCGATAAATCGGCCCAAGAGGATAAAATGGAAATCGCAATTCTAGGTCCTTTTGTGGCGGTTTTTTCAGCTTTCCTTGCTGCCTGGCTTACATTCATCTTCTCAAAAAAACGAGAACATGAGGCTAATTGGAGAAAAATAAAATTCTCTAAATATCAAGAATATATTGATGCTGTCTCTGCGACAGTTGGAGATGAATCTGCTTCCCCAGAGAATTCAAAAAAATATTTCAATGCAGTTCACAATTTAATGTTGGTTGCACCAATTCAGGTTTACGACGCAGCGATTCTTCATCAAAAAGAAACTTTAAAACCACCCTCTCACAAATCTCTTCAAGAACATGATAGGCTTTTAAATTTACTTATTAGAGAGATGCGCAAAGATATTCATAAATCTTTAGTCAAAAATCAAGAAAATACTGTTTTTCATTTTACTGCTTATCGTGATCCAGAAAATATGGGTAAATAAACTAAGCGCGTTTCCAAAGGGCTGCTGCCCTTTGGCACGGGTGCGGGGACAGGATCCCCGCCTTTATTGCACCCCGGACAATTCACATCTGGACAATGGGGATCGGGCGCGCTTGGGTTAGGGGTGTTATCTCCGATGAGTCCCCGCTATGCCGCTCGCCCACTCTGCCCTTGCTTTATTGATCGCCGCCGTTTGGGGCTTTAACTTCGTCACCATTAAGCTTGGTCTCGAGGGCATGCCGCCGCTGCTGTTCTGCGGGCTGCGCTTTGCGATTGCCGCGCTGCCGTTGCTGTTTCTGCGCGGTGGGCCGCCGGTAGCGTGGCGCTATGTGATCGGAATCGGCCTTGCGCTCGGCGTGGTGAAGTTCGGCCTGCTGTTCACCGCGATTAAGATCGGCATGGGCGCGGGGCTCGCGTCGCTGCTGATGCAGAGCCAAGTGTTCTTCACTATTCTCGCAGCGGCGGTGCTGCTCGGGGAGCGGGTGACGCCTGTTGCCTTGCTGGGCATGCTGATTTCGGCGGGCGGGCTTGCCTTGCTGGCGATGGATTTGCCCTTGGGAACCAGCCTGATCGGCTTCGGCATGGTGATTCTGGCGGCGATGTGCTGGGCCGTGTCGAATATTCTCACCAAAAAATCAGGGAGTAAGGATGCCTTCCGGTTGATTTCCTGGGTCAGCCTCGTGCCGCCCCTGCCCTTGTTCGTGCTGTCGCTGTTGATCGAAGGGCCGGAGGCAATTGTGACCTCCGTCACTCAGGCGACGCCGCTGACCGTTCTCTCGCTGCTCTATGTCGCCGGACCGTCGACCATTCTCGCCTTCGCCGCCTGGAGTTGGCTGCTGCAACGGCATTCAGCGGCAAAGGTCACGCCTTTCGCCTTGGCCGTGCCGATCTTCGGGCTGCTCTCCGCCGCGCTGTTCCTGGGCGAAAAGCTCGACGGGATGACGCTGTTTGCCTGCGGTCTCGTGTTTACCGGGCTGGGGCTCGCCATCCTCGGCCCGAGCCTTAAGCTGGCACGAGCGTTCCGTCCCGCAGCGTAACCACCCGGTCCATTCGCCGGGCAAGCTCCAGATTATGGGTAGCGATGAGGGCGGCGAGGCCGGTAGTGCGCACGAGGCGCATAAGTTCGGCGAAGACGCCTTCGGCCGTCGTGGGATCGAGATTGCCGGTTGGTTCGTCGGCCAGCAGAAGTTTCGGCTGATTGGCGATAGCGCGGACGATGGCGACGCGCTGCTGTTCCCCGCCGGAGAGCTTGCCGGGGCGATGGCTGAGCCGGTCTTTCAGGCCAACAATCGTCAGCAATTCCGTCGCCCGCACCGCCGCCGCCCGGCGCGAGACGCCCGCGATCATCTGCGGCAGCACGATATTTTCCAGCGCCGAGAACTCCGGCAAAAGCTGATGAAACTGATACACAAAGCCGATCGTGCGGCGGCGCAAGGCCGTGCGCGCCGTATCGTTCAGCTTCGCGCTCGCCTGCCCGTCCACCTCAATATCGCCTGCGGTCGGGCTGTCCAGCAGCCCCGCCATATGCAGTAAGGTCGATTTCCCCGCGCCAGAGGGGGCGATGAGCCCCACCATCTCCCCGG
Organism: Elstera sp.; assembly: GCF_044372965.1. Taxonomy (NCBI): domain Bacteria; kingdom Pseudomonadati; phylum Pseudomonadota; class Alphaproteobacteria; order Rhodospirillales; family Rhodospirillaceae; genus Elstera; species Elstera sp. Next base: position 17,807 of record NZ_JBILQX010000054.1, read on the forward strand.
CGTTCAGGGTGAAATTCACATTGCGCAGCACGGTAAGCTCGCCGTAAGAGCGCTCGACGCCGCGCAGCACCAGAACCGGCTTACTCATAGCGCAAGGCCTCCACCGGGTTCAGCCGCGCTGCGCGCAGGGCCGGATAAATTGTGGCGAGCAGGCTGAGGCTGAAGGCCATCGTGACCACCTGCAACACTTCTCCCACATCCATCTTGGCGGGCAAGCGGGAGAGGAAATAGATTTCCGCCTGGAACAATTGCGTGCCGGTAAGGTTTTGCAAAAACTGGCGGATGCTCTCGATATTCTCGCAGAACAGCACGCCGATCAGCAGCCCCGCCCCCGTGCCGATTATGCCGATGCTCGCCCCCGACAGCAGAAAGATGCGCAGGATCATCCCGCGCGTCGCCCCCATCGTGCGCAGCACGGCAATATCGCGGCCCTTATCCTTCACCATCATAATCATCGAGGAGATAATGTTGAAGGCCGCCACCAGAATGATAAGCGTGAGGATGAGGAACATCACATTCCGTTCGACCTGGATCGCATTGAAAAAGCTGGAATTTGCCTGCTGCCAATCGACCGCGCGCACCCCCGGCGGAACCAGACCGGAGAGCATATAGGTCATCACCGCCGCCTTGTTCGGGTCGGTCAGCATAATCTCGATGCCCGAAACGGCCTGGGGTAGGCGGAAGAAAATCTGCGCCGCGCTCAAAGGCGCATAAACATAGGTATTATCATACTCATACATGCCGACTTCAAAGATCCCGGCGATGCGGTAGGTCTTAATGCGCGGCACCGAGCCGAAGGCTGTGCTTTCCCCGCGCGGGGACAGTACCGTCAAACCGTCGCCGAGCTTCAACCCGAGCCGATAGGCCATCCGGCTGCCGATCAATACACCATCGTCGCCCATATCCTCGATACTGCCCTGGCGCACCGAGTCGGCGATCAAGCGGCGCGCGCGCAGATCCTCCGGCGTCATGCCGCGCACCAGCGCACCCCCGGCGACGCCATTGGCGCTGACCATGACCTGCCCCTCAACCATCGGGGCCGCGAAAACCACGCCGTCCATCGCCTTCAGCCGCGCCACCAGCTTATCAGCATCGGGGATCGCCTGCCCGCCCGGCGCACTAATGGTGATATGGCCGTTCAGCCCCAAAATCCGCCCTAGGAGTTCGGCGCGAAACCCGTTCATCACCGCCATAACGATGATGAGCGTCGCCACCCCCAGCGCGATTCCCAGCAGGGAGAACCAGGCGATGACCGAAATGAACCCTTCCTGCCGCCGCGCCCGCAGGTAGCGAAAGGCCACAAGCCGTTCAAATGCCGAAAAGATCATTTTCTTCCCTAATCCGCTAAGGGCTGAAGCCAGTTTTCGACCTGTAGCCCCGCAACCCGTGTAAATTCATCCACGTTCGCCGTCACCATCGTTGCGCCGAGCGCGCAGGCGTGGGCCGCAATCAGAAGATCGTTCGGGCCGATACTGCGCCCCACCGCCTCCAATTCGGCGCGGATGCGACCGTATTCTCGATCGGCCGGACCACCGATCGGCAGAACCCTAATCGCCCCTAAAATATCCTCGACCTTGTTCGTCAAGGCGGGCGACCCTTTCCGGGCACAGCCATAGCGAAGCTCCGCCGCCACGACAATGCTGGTGCAGATCGCGGCCTCACCGACAGCCCGAA
>NZ_JBILQX010000055.1:0-19447 GCF_044372965.1 Elstera sp.
TCGATGCTTGAAGCGTCCCAATGACATCCTTAACCCGCTCTTCGAGTGATCCGGCAATCTGTAGTCTTGCTTCATGGGTCTGCTCCTCAAGCCGGTCGATATACACGGAAACGGCTAAATCCATATCGAGATAGATCACCCGATGCAGGACTTCCAGGCAGCGCATTAGCTTGGGGCGGTCCCAGCGGATCAGTTTTACGAGCAGCGCATCCAAATGGTTCTGCACAAGGCAATAGCCCCCCAGATACCAGCGCGGCTCTAGGCCAATTTTGGCGTGGGCTAAGCCGATGCGCGCTGCGCGGTGGAAGAATTCATCATCGTATTGACCGGAGAGGAGCGCGGTCCAATGCTCGATCTGGGCTTTTTTCAAATGAGCGATACGGCTAGGGCCACCCAGCATTGCATTGAGTTTTGCGAATTTGCCCAGATGGTTATAAAATATATCTACAATGCCGGGGAGGTGTGGTGCAATCAAACTGCGGACATGTTGTAAAGTTTCATTTATATCATTTGATATATTAAGGAAAAGTAAACGTTCATCGCGTGTTTGTGCGGCATTTGTTGTAATTTTTTTGATGTTCTGCATGGCTTTAGCTGCCCTATGAATGTTTTTGATTTTGCTCCGCAATCATACCGAGATTTTAATTTTTGTCTTTATCAAAAAAATCCAACGACGATACGGGGTGCGCTGCATGGGCTTATGATAATCACCATCTGGGCAGTATAGGGCTAATCTGCTAATGTCAAAGATTAGGGTGCCGAGAAGGTTTAAGGAGATCGGGCGTGACGCAGGGTGTGGATGGGCTGGACGGGGCGGGTATTCCCGCGCAAGAGCCGCGCAAAAAGAACCTGATCGGCCTGACCCGCGAGGAACTGAAGGCCGAAATGTTGGCCTTGGGCGAAGCGCCGTTCCGCGCGAAGCAATTGTGGCACTGGCTCTATCATCGCGGCGAAACCAACTTCGATGAAATGACGACGCTGCATAAGGATTTCCGCCGCCGCCTCGCCGAAACCTACGAAGTCCGCCGCCCGGAAAATAAAGTCGATCGCCTCTCCGTCGATGGCACCCGCAAGTGGCTGCTGCGGATGGACGACGGCAATGAAATCGAAACGGTCTATATTCCCGAAGAAGATCGCGGCACTTTGTGCGTCTCCAGTCAAGTCGGCTGCACGCTCACCTGCCGCTTCTGCCACACCGGCACGATGAAGCTGGTCCGCAATCTGGACCCTGCCGAAATTGTGGGCCAGGTGATGCTGGCGCGCGATTGTATCGGCGAATGGCCGAGCCCGCAGGATGGGCGCATGCTGTCCAACATCGTGCTGATGGGCATGGGCGAGCCGCTGTATAATTTCGAGAACGTCAAAAAAGCCATGCAGATCGTGATGGATCACGAGGGCATCGCTTTGTCGCGCCGTCGCATTACGCTTTCGACCTCCGGGGTCGTGCCGATGATCCGCCGAACGGGCGAGGAAATTGGCGTGGCGCTGGCGATTTCTCTGCACGCCGTGCGCGACGATGTGCGCGATATTCTCGTGCCGCTGAACAAGAAATATCCGATTGCCGAGCTGTTGGAGGCCTGCCGAACCTATCCGGGCGCGAGCAACGCCCGCCGGGTGACGTTCGAATATACGATGCTGCGCGATGTGAACGACAGCGTGGCCGACGCCAAGGAACTCGTGCGGCTGCTCGGCGGCATTCACGCCAAGGTGAACGTGATCCCGTTCAACCCCTGGCCGGGCGCGCCCTATGAGTGCTCGACCGATGCCCAAATCGAAAAATTCGTCGCTGTGCTCAATAACGCCGGTTACGCCTCGCCGGTGCGCACGCCGCGCGGGCGCGATATTGGCGCCGCCTGCGGTCAGTTGAAGTCCGAAAGCCAGCGTATCCGCCGCACCCAAACCGGCTTTGCACCCGGTCCTGCCGCCCCGTCGCCGGGTGTGGTACTGCCGGGAGCGGCGGCTTAAAGACTGTTTGGTCCGTTGCGTGCGTCGAAAGCGGCGCGCGCGGCGTCCACTTCCGGGAGATTCTGCACCGTCCAGGCGTAAAGCGCCTTGAAGGGAGTTTGCAGAGTACGCCCGAGCGGCGTGATTTCATATTCTACGGCAACCGGCGAGGCGGTGATAACGCGGCGCTCGATCAGCCCATTGCGCTCCAGCCGCCGCAAACATTGGGTTAGCGCCTTCTGCGTTACCCCTTCGAGCTGGCGTTTGATGGCGTTGAAGCGTTGCGGGCCATCGTCCAGCACTTTCAGCACCATCATCGACCATTTATCGGCGATCTGATCGAACAGCAGTCGGCTTGGGCAATTGACGTGAAATTGCGGATGGGTGTCCTTCATTTCAGTTTCTCCAAGGCTACCTAGTGAAGTATAAGTACCTAATTGAAACCAGATATAAAAAATATACCTATGGGTCAACGTTAACCGGAGACCTTATGATGATTTTAACGAATGCCCTTTCCCAGCCTTTTTCGCTGAAAACCCTGACGCTGAAAAATCGTATCGTCATGGCCCCGATGACGCGCAATTTTGCGCCCGAGGGCATTCCGGGCGAGGCCAATGCGGCCTATTACCGCCGCCGCGCCGAAGCCGATGTGGGGCTCATCCTCTCGGAAGGCACCGTGATCGACCGGCCCGCCGCGCGCAATCTGCCGGGTATCCCGTTCTTTCATGGCGACGCGGCCTTAGCGGGCTGGAAGCAGGTTATCGATGGCGTCCATGCCGCAGGCGGCAGGATGGGGCCGCAGCTTTGGCACGTCGGCTCGGTAACGGGCAGTGCCGATTGGGCACCCGACGCCAGCCTGATCGAAAGCCCCTCGGGCCTGGAAGCGCCGGGCAAACCGCGCGGCAAGACTATGACCGACGCCGATATCGCTGACGCCATCGCCGCCTTCGCCCGCGCGGCGGCAGATGCCAAGCGGCTGGGGTTCGATACCTTCGAGTTGCACGGCGCGCACGGCTATTTGATTGATCAATTCTTCTGGTCCGGCACCAATCTGCGCAGCGATGGTTATGGCGGGGCAACCCTGTCCGAGCGTAGCCGCTTTGCGCTTGAGGTGGTCAAGGCTGCCCGGCAGGCCGTTGGCCCGGAGTTTCCGATCATCCTGCGGGTGAGCCAATGGAAGCAGCAGGACTATGCGGCCCGTCTCGCCGAAACGCCGGACGCGATGACCGATTGGCTGCTGCCGCTCGTGGAAGCGGGGGCGGATATTCTGCATTGCTCGCAGCGCCGTTTCTGGGAGCCGGAGTTCCCGGAAGTCGATGGGGCCGAGGGGCTGAATTTCGCCGGGTGGGCTAAGAAGCTTACCGGGGCGGCCACGATCAGCGTCGGCTCGGTCGGGCTGTCGGGCGATTTCCTCGGCAGCTTCAAAGGCGAGGCTTCGACCGCGCAGGGCATTGACGATCTTGTGCGCCGCTTGGAGCGGCAGGAGTTTGATTTGATCGCCATCGGTCGGGCGCTGCTTAATGATCCGCATTGGGCGGCAAAAACCCTGAAAACTGAACCCGGCGCACTGAAAGATTTCTCGCCCGCCGCGATGAAGGAACTTGTCTAAACGCAGCCTCTTGCACCTCGCGGGCCGCTCTCCCATCTCTGGGAGAACGGCCTGTGAGGAGTTTTTATGGACCCGTTGACCCTATTGGGCCTTCTAATCGTGGTACCGACGTGGTTCGCCTACAATCGGGCGGGCCTGTCGCCGTTTTTGTCTCTTATCGTGCTGATTCCCTTGATCGGGCCGATCTTGGCAGTGGCGATTCTCGCTTTCGCGGCTTGGCCTAAGATCGATGGCGACACGCGGCTTCAGTATCGGCGGCTCAGATGATCGAAGGCTTCTTTGCCCTGATTTTTAGCCTGATGGGCGCCGTTTGGGGGCTGGTCGTGCTAGCCTCCTGGGGGTTCCTGTTGCTCCTGTTCATCCCCTTCGCGCTGCTGTGGGGCTGGATGCTGGCGCGGATTCTGACGCGCGCGGGTTATTCGCCCTGGTGGGCCTTGATTGGCTTTACGCCGCTGCTTCCCTTGGCAGTATGGATCTTCGCCTTCAGTTCTTGGCCGGCGGCGGCGCGGACGGTGGTACTGATGCCGCCGGAGCGGCGCTACTAAGCGCCAGCTTTATTTTTTCGACCGGCAGCCCGAGGGCGCTGGCGTAGGCGTCGGCCATTCCGTTAACGATGGGCAGAACCTGCGCCCGCCGGGCCTTATCGGCGTCCGCGATGGCGAGTTTTTCCTCGCGGGTCAGCGGCAGACCGCGTTCTTTTTCGAGTTTTGGGAAGAGCGAAACCCCGTCGAAACTGCCGACCTGTTCGAGCGGCGGCATGAGTTCGGTAATGCGCCCGCGATAGAGTTGCGTGATCCCGGCCAGCCGGTCCGCATAGGCATTTTGGGCGATCCGCGCTTCGGCCATTGCCTCTTTCCAGGCGCGGGTTAATCCATCCCACTGGGGCTTTGTGACGGGCCGTCCGAGTGCCCCTTCGAGACGTGCGCGCGTGTCGGCGAGGGGGAGAAGGCCCGTCGCCGCCGGGGCGGGTTTCACGGCCGGGGCGGGAGCGGGTGCGACCGGAACCGCCGGGCGCGGTACGCCGCCGGTGCCCGAGGGGGCCTGAGCTAGGGCGGGCAGAGCCAGCAGGCTAAGCAGGAGCGCGCGCATCCTCATGACGGGGCCACGGCGCGGATCAACACGCGCTTGCCGCTCTCGCGCCGGTCGGCGGGATTGAAGCCGCCCACGGTTTCGCCGCAGGCTTGAAACTGATTGAGCTTTTTCTCATAGCAAATCCGAACCTCTTCCAACCGTCCATCCCGGCCAAGATCGAGCCGAATATGGGCGCTTGTAAGGCCGCGCGCTTGATTGGCGGTAATAAACGCTTCGGCGATCTCGGCCACCGTTCGGCTACCGCCCTTAGTGAAGTCGGGAAGGGTGAGCCCTGCCATGAGGCGCTGGATTTTATCGATATAGGCATCCGGCGTCGGTTGGTCCGAACAGGTGCCGTGTTTTGCCCATTGGCATTGTACCAGCCGTTCGCTGGGCATCAGGCAGAGGGCGCGGCGCAGGGTCGCTTCGGCCACCGGGGCGGCGGGGGTGCAGAACTGCGGCCAGGAACTCCCCTTGCCCCCATCTCCTTTTCCGGGCCCATACTGCGGCCAGAGCCCATGCACGACAAAACCGAAGCGGTTGCGGCGGCACTGAAGATCGGCCCCGGCGCGGTCCTTTGCCTGCTCGCAAAAGGCGGGCGACCAGGAGAGGGCGAGAACGTAGAAATCGAAATCGCCGGGTTGGCCGCGGGCCGCCGTTTCGCCGTCACCCCGGCTCCGGTCCGGGCAGGGGGCGGGGGCGGTCAATCGGTCGGGCAGGTGGCACTGTTGTGCGAAGCCCGCTGGGGCAAGGCTCAGGAAGAGCAGGATGAGGAGTAGGCGAATCATCGGATTATTCTAGCGTCGTTCACGAAGCGCGAACAGCCGGGCCGTGCGTTTACGACGAAATCCGGGCGTTTTGCGAAGGCGCGCTTGGGTTTTCGGCGGGCTCCGGTATCTCAGACGCATGTCCCGTCTCGTCCCCCTTGCGCCCGCCCGGCAGCCACCCTTGCGCCACCAGCGCGGGCCGATAGGTGCGCCCGACCGGCACACGCCGCCCGTCGGTGAGAATCAACTCCCAGCCGCTCTTACCCCGTTCGGCCCCGGCGAGCGCGGCGCGGGCCACCCACCAGCTTTTATGAACCTGTGCCCCCGGCACCGCGCGCAACTCCGCCACCGCATCGCGCAGCCGCAGCAAGATCAGGGCATTGCCCTGGTCCGTATAGACGCGCAGGTAATGGTCTTCCATTTCAAGGCAGAGCAACCGGGTGCCGAGCGCGGGCGGGAGCCGCTCGAAAAAGGGCGCGGGTTCGGGCGTCAGTTGGCTTGGGGCGGCGGGCTCCGGCGGGGCAGGCGCGCTTTGGGCGCGCATTTGAAAAAACCAGGCCGCGCTGGTCCCTATAAGCATCAACACGGCCACATTGGGCACCTGCCGCCAGAAGGTGATCTCGGCCACCACCTGCGGCGGGGCGAGCAGCGGCAGCAGCAGTTGCACGACCAGGGTTTGCAGCGGTGTTACCAGGATCGTCGCCGTCAGCACATAGACCGGGCCGGAGGGACCCCGCCAGCGCATCGGCAGCAGCAGCGTGGTCAATACCGACAGCCCGGTTCCCGCCACAACCGAGGTGATCCAGAAGATCAGTCGGTCGGCCAGAGGCGCACCATAGCTGCCGAACGGCCCGAGAAACGCCAGAAACACCCCCACCCCCGCCGCGACGGCGAAGAGCATTCTTAACCTTGCCGGAGATAGTTCCATGACGCTCGATCCTCTTACCCTGCACGTCGCAAGCGCGATCCTAGCCCTTGCAACGGGCGCTATCCTTTATGCTCTGCCGCGCAAAGGCAATGCTTGGCACCGCCGTTTGGGCATTCTTTCGGCCTTCGGGTTGTTCGTGACTGGGGCGACCGGACTTATGTTGTACGGGCTAACCGGCGGGTTTAATTTTTTGCATATTTTGTCGTTGGTCACGCTGGTGGCGGTGTGCGTTGGAACCTTCGCCCTTTGGCGGTGGCGGCGCACGCGCAATCCGGCGTGGCTGATTACCCACTACCGCAGCATGTCCGGGGCCTATACCGGGCTGCTGATTGCCCTCGCGCTCCGGGTTCTGCCAACGATTTTCGGCGGAACGATGCGGGAGATGATTTTTCCCGCGACGATTGTGCTGCTGATCCTAACCCAAGGCGGCATGCAGCTTCTGGATCGGCTGATCTGGCGGCCCACTTATGGCGGCACGGCAAAGCCGGTCAAACGCCAAGCCTAAGCACCTTCCCAACGCTTATACGCGGCGGTGGCGGTCCCCCACGGCTCGTAATAAAGCCCGTTACCGAGATGCTCCTGGGCGAACTGTTGCGCCTGGAACGTGACCTGCGCGGCCACGAGGGCAAGGCCCTTCGAACGGCGACGTTGGCGAGGATCGGCGAGATCGTCGCCCTCATCGTCCAGATCGAAGCGCGGACGGGCGGCATTGGCTCCGGCGGTCGCCTCTTCGGTGCGCTTTTCGTCCTGCTGCTCTTCCGCCTCCGGCTGGCGGCGGCGGACCGGACGGGCCGGGGCGACCGGCTGATAAGTGATCGGGATGATCGCAACCATGATCGCGCCCGCCGCCCGGTTGGAGGGTTAAGCTTTGTCGGCTTTAGAGCCGGGATTGAGGCGTTCGATTTGCGCTTGCAGCGCATCCAACTGCCGCTTCAGGTCCGAGACTTGCACCGGCTGACCCATCGGGGTCGGCGCGGCTTGCGGTTTCATCTCGCCTGCGCCCGCAGCACCGGGGGCACCGAAGGGGGTGAACATGCGCATCGCCCGTTCGATCATGGCAATATTCTGTTTGCTCATTTGATCGAAGGAGCCGAAGGGGAACAGGCTGCCGAAGGATTCTTGGAAATACTGGCGCATTTCGCCCTGATTGCGGGCAAAGCTTTGCATGGCGGTTTCAAGATAGCTCGGCACCAGCCACTGCATATTATCGCCATAAAGGCCGATCAACTGGCGCAGGAAGCTGATGGGCAGCATATTCTGCCCTTTACCTTCTTCTTCAACGATGATCTGCGTCAGCACTTGCCGGGTAATATCTTCGCTGGTTTTCGCGTCATAGACGACGAAATCCACATCGTCCTTCACCATCTGGCACAGGGTGTCGAGCGTCACGTAGCTGGAGGTCGCCGTATTATAGAGGCGGCGATTGGCGTATTTCTTAATCGTAATCTGCCGCTTAGAATCGCTTCCCGTGTCCTGGGCCGATGCGTGCGGGGGAACCGATTGCGGTTGGGTCATTACGTCACCTTCCCTAAAAGCGTCGCTCATTTTTCGTTAGGGAAGAGTGTAGCATAGAATCGCTGCCGTCAAACTGCCGCATTGCACAAAGATCGGTCAGAAGGGGATCAGGCGGGGGGATGTTCCCACACGCGGGCCGGGTATTCGTGAAACAGCAGCGTTTCTTCAGCCTCAACGCAGCCCAGCTTTTCGGCCACGCGGCGCGAGGCAAGGTTTTCGGGATCGATGCAGCTTACGAGCCGCTCGCCTGCCGGGCGATGGGCGCGAATGGCAAGGGCTGCTTCCGGCGCATAGCCCTTGCCCCAGTGGGGGGAGAGCAGGCCCCAGGCGAGTTCCAGCGCGGGCCAGGTTACGGGGCGGATAAAACCGATGCGGCCAATCCAAGCCCCGCTTTCTTTGTCGATCACGCTGTAAAAGCCAAAGCCGCGAAGCTGCCAATGACCGAGCGCGCCGACGAGAAACCGCCAGCTTCCTTCAACCCCCTGCACGCCGCCGAAGAACCGCATCGACAGCGGGTCTTGCACGAAAGCGGTCATGCCCGGCAAATCCTTCTCCTCCGGCAGGCGGAGGAGAAGGCGCTCGGTTTCAAGGCTGGTCGGCACCAGCAGCGGCGCGGTCGGCGGCACTACTTTTTATCGGCCTGGATATAAGCGCTAACGATCTTATCCGGGTTCGTCACCACGCCATTGCGGCTAGGATCGCCCTTACGCAGTTTATCCACCGCTTCCATGCCCGAGGTCACGCGGCCCCAAACGGTATATTGCCCGTCGAGGTTCGGCGCGTCGGAGAAGCAGATGAAGAACTGGCTGTCGGCGCTATCCGGGCTTTGGGCGCGGGCCATCGAGACGGTGCCACGACGGTGCTTTTCCGAGCTGAACTCGCGCGGCAGCTTCACGCCCGACCCGCCCATGCCGGTGCCGGTGGGATCGCCGCCTTGGGCCATAAAGCCATCAATGACGCGGTGAAAGACTACGCCATTATAGAAGCCCTGGCGCACCAGTTCCTTGATGCGCGCCACATGCTTCGGGGCCAGATCCGGGCGCAGTTCGATGACGACCGGGCCGGTGGAGAGTTCCAGCACCAGGGTGTTATCGGGGGTTGCAGCGGCCAGCGCGGGCAGCCCCAGCAGCGGCAGGCTGGCGGCGGCGGCCAGCAGCAGGCGGCGGGAGAGATTACTCAGCGACATCGGCGGCCACCTTCAAGGAGACGATCTGGTCGGGGTCTTTCACCGCGCCCGAGCCCGGCGCGCCGCGCTTAATGGCGTCCACATGCTCAATCCCGTCGATCACCTGGCCCCAGGCCGTATATTGACCGTTGAGGTGCGGCGTCGTGCCGAAGCAGATGAACCATTGGCTGTCGCCGCTGTCCGGGCTTGCGGCGCGCGCCATGGAGCAGGTGCCCTTCACGTGCTTGCGGTCGTTGAATTCCGCCTTCAGCTTCTTGCCCGAGCCGCCCGAACCGGTGCCGGTGGGGTCGCCCGTTTGCGCCATGAAGCCTTCGATGACGCGGTGGAAGACGATCCCGTCGTAAAAGCCTTCGCGCGCCAACTCTTTAATGCGGGCCACATGGTTCGGCGCGCTGTCCGGGAAGAGTTCGATGGTCACGCGGCCATCTTTCAGTTCCAGGAACAGCGCGTTTTCGCGATCGGCAATCTCAACCATTTTCTTACCTCTTCAGGGATTAATGCGCGGAAGCCCAGGTCTGGCCGACCCCGGCTTCGCAAATCAGGGGCACCGATACCACAGACCCGGCGGCGTTTTCCATCACTGGGCGCAACGTGGCGATAGCCTCGTCGATATGGGTGTCCGGCACTTCGAACAAAAGTTCGTCGTGCACGGTCAGAATCATTTTCGCCGGAAGCTTGGTGGCGGCCAGCGTGGCAGAAACCTTAATCATCGCCCGCTTCATAATATCGGCGGCGGTGCCTTGCAGGGGGGCGTTGATGGCTTGGCGTTCAGCGAAGCTGCGGCGGGCGGCGTTTTTATCGGCAATCGTCGGCACCCAGCAGCGCCGTCCGAACAGCGTTTCGACGAACTGATGCTCTTTGGCGAAAGCCTTCATCCGGTCCATATAGGCGCGAATGCCGGGGTAACGCTCGAAGTAAGCGCGGATAAAGGCCTGCGCTTGGCCCTGGCTGACGCCGATATTCTGGGCGAGGCCGAAGGCGCTCATGCCGTAAATAATACCGAAGTTGATGGCCTTGGCCTTGCGCCGTGTTTCCTTATCCATCGTCTCCAGCGGCACATCGAAGACCTGCGAGGCGGTGAGCGCGTGAATATCGACCCCGGCGGCGAAAGCCTCCTTCAAGGTATCGATGCCCGCGACTTCCGCCAGCAGGCGCAGTTCGATCTGGCTATAGTCGATGGCGATAAGCTTATGCCCCTCCGGCGCGATGAAGGCCTCGCGGATCTTGCGGCCCTCTTCGGTGCGGATGGGGATATTCTGCAAATTCGGGTCCGACGACGACAGTCGCCCCGTGGTGGTGAGCGCTAGGGCGAAGCTGGTATGGACCCGCCCCGTGCGCGGGTTGATCTGCTCCACCAGGGCATCGGCATAGGTGGATTTCAGTTTCGCCAACTGCCGGTAATCCAGCACCATGCCGGGGACGGGATGGGACGCGCGCAAATCTTCCAGCACGTCCACCGAGGTCGAGTAATTATCGGTCTTGCTGGTCTTGCCCTGATCGGCGAGGCCGAGCTTGCCGAACAGGATTTCGCCCAACTGCTTCGGCGAGGCGATGTTGAACACTTCGCCCGCCGCTTCGTGGATTTGGCTTTCCAGCACCGCCATCCGTTGCCCAAAATCGGTGGAAAGCTCGCGCAGGCGGTTGCGGTCCAGCAGCGCGCCTGTGGTTTCCATCGCGGTGATGATCGTCGGGATGGGGCGGTCGATGCTCTCATAGAGATGCACTTGCCGTTCCAGCAGCAGCCGCGCCTTCAGCACCGAATGCAGGCGCAGCGTAACGTCCGCGTCTTCGGCGGCATAGGCGAGGGCACGGTCCAGGGCGACTTCGGCGAACCCAATCTGCTTCTTGCCCTTGCCGCACACTTCCTCATAGGAAATCGTGGTGATGCCGAGGTGGCGCTGGGCCAACTCGTCCATGCCGTGCCCGTGCTTGCCGCCGTCGAGCACGTAGGAGAGCAGCATCGTGTCGTCATAGGGCGTAATCGAAACGCCGTATTTTTCCAGCACGACCATATCATATTTCAGATTCTGGCCGATTTTCAGCACGCTCGGGTCGACCAAAAGCGGCTTCAGCGCCTCAAGCGCCTCGATCAGCGGAATCTGCTGCGGGCGGTCGCCGCCAAGATCGAGTTGCCCGCCGGGCGTTCCGTGGGCGAGGGGGATATAGCAGGCTTCCCCCGGCGCAACCGCCAGCGAAATGCCGACAAGGTCCGCCGAGGTGGCATTGAGGCTGCTGGTTTCCGTATCGAACGCCACTTGGCCCACTGCATGGGCGCGGGCGATCCAATGGTCGAGCCGGTCGTGCGTTTGAACGAGTTCGTAGGTGCGCGGCGCGTCGGCGGGCGTCGGCATCGTCACGCTGCCGGGAGCGGGCGCAACGGTTGGCGCAGGGGTTGCGGCGGCGCGCGCGACGGCCAACTTCACCCCATCCGGCCCCAGCAATTTTGAGAGCAGCGAGCGGAAGTTCTGGGCAACCAGAAATTCCTTCAGCGCCTCGGGGTCGGGCGCGCGCTTATCCAACTCCGGCAGAGCTACCGGCAGCGGGGCGTCTTCACGCAGGCGCACGAGTTCGCGCGATATGCGGGCTAGCTCGGCATGCTCGATCAGACTTTGGCGGCGTTTGGGCTGTTTGATTTCCTCCGCCCGCGCCAGCAGCGTATCGAGATCGCCATAGAGATTAATCAGTTCGGCGGCGGTTTTTTGCCCGATCCCCGGCACGCCCGGCACATTATCGGTGCTATCGCCCATCAGCGCCTGAACATCGACGACCTTTTCCGGTGGAACCCCGAATTTCTCCAGCACTTCCGCCGCCCCAATGGGCTTATTCTTCATCGGATCGAGCAGCGACACGCCGGGGCGGATAAGCTGCATCAAATCCTTATCGGAGGAGACGATAATCACGTCGCCGCCTTCGGCCACTTCAGCGGCGGCATAGGCGGCGATCAGATCGTCGGCCTCAAACCCCTCAAGCTCGATGGCGGGGACGTTGAAAGCGCGCGTCGCCTCCCGGATCAGGGCGAACTGCGGAATCAAATCTTCCGGCGCGGGCGGGCGGTGCGCCTTATACTGCGGATAAAGCTCCGTGCGGAACGAGTGGCGCGAGACGTCGAAAATCACCGCGACGCGCTCCGCCCCGGCATCGCTCAGCAGCCGCGCCAGCATATTGGTGAAACCATAGACGGCATTCACCTGCACCCCATCGGGGCGCGACATCGGCGGCAGCGCGTGATAGGCCCGGAAGATAAAACCCGAGCCATCGACCAGATAAAGCGTCTTACCCGCCACGGGATTAATGGCCCGCGTGGCTTTTTGCGCCCTCTTTCAGCACATATTCGCGCCCGCAATAGGGGCATTCGACCCGGCCTGCGGCTTCGATATTCAGGTAGACGCGCGGATGCCCCAACGCCCCGCCGTCGCCATCGCAGGGAATGGTGGTGGTATCAACCAGAATGGTCTCGACCGGCTTATGGGCGGCAGTCATGGGCGCGTCTTTCCTTCGGGGCCAAAGCTGCCGGGATCATAGCGGAGCCGGTGAGGGGATCAAGGGGGGAGGCTATTTCGTCGCCCGCTTGAGATAGTCGATAAAAGCCCGGACCCGCGGGAGCTTTTGTCGACCTGGAAGGATGAGGGCGGTAATCGGCGCTGGGGTTGGGTTATGGTAAGCCGCCAGCAGTGGGATTAGTCGGCCATCGGCCAGGGCCTTTTCGCCCAGAAAATCGCCCAATCGAATAATGCCCAGCCCCGCTAAAGCGAAATCCAGCAAAAGATCGGCGCTATCACACTCGATTGTCCCCGAGACGGGGCAGGCGACGGTTTGGCCGTTTTCGATCATCGGCCACAGGGTTTGGGCCGAGGCACCCTTGAGGCGTAGACAATTGTGAGCTCTAAGATCGCCCGGCTGCTCCGGCGTTCCAAACCGCGCCAAATATTCGGGGCTCGCGGCGATGATCCGATGAACGCTGCCAAGCGGATGGGCAATCAGGTCGCTATCGGAAAGCGCGCCCACGCGAATGGTCACATCGACCTGATCGGCGAGGGGATCAATGCGGTGATCGTTGACCGAGAGGGACAGGGTGATGCGCGGATAAGCCTTTTGAAAGCCGGGCAGCAGCGCTGCTAGTCGATGCTTGGCAAACGCGGTTCCGGTATTGATCCGCAGTAAACCTTGCGGCACCCCGCCTTGACCGGCGACCTCGGCATCGGCTGCCTCAATCGCCGCCAGAATAGGCCGGGCGTGGCTCAGGTAGGTCTCGCCCTCCTGGGTTAAGACCAGCTTTCGGGTGGTGCGGTGCAGGAGCTTTACCCCCAAGCGATCTTCCAGGCGGGTTAGCGCTTTGGAAACGCCGGAGGGGGTTTGTCCAATTTCTAAGGCAACCGCCGCGAAACTGCCAAGCTCTGCGACCCTTACGAACAGGGCCATATCACCCGCCGACATGGTATATTCCTGACTTCAGGGAATGAATGATGGATAGGATAGCGTATATATCAGAAAATTTTTCAAAGATAAGCTCCAAAGCCTCATCCCTACCGATTGCTTTGGAGCCCCCCATGCCGCTAGCCCGTTTATCGATTCCCGCCGCGCTCCCTACCGACCGCGCCCGCAGGTTGGCCGATGCCGTTCATTCCGCGCTTGTCGCCACCTGCGGCGTTCCCGAGAAGGATCGGTTTCAGCTCATCACGCGCTTTGCCGCCGACGCTATGATTCTCGATCCGACCTTTCCCAATGTTGAGCGGTCAGCCGAGGCCAGCATTATCGAGATCGTCTTCTTGACTGGCCGGACGAGCGATCAAAAGCGCGCCCTCTATCGAGCCGTGGTTGACGGCGCGGTAAAAGCCGGGTTTCGGGCCGACGATGTTATGATTGCGCTGGTCGAGAACACGCCCCTCGATTGGTCGCTGGGGCGCGGCGAGGCCTATGCCGACCACGCCCACCCCGCAACCTGAAAGGCTATTTCGTTGCCTCTTTCAAATAGGCGATGAGGTGTTCGAGCTCCTCCGGGTTTTTAATGCCGACGAAGGCCATCTTATTGCCCGGAACGCTATCCTTAGGGTTGGCGGCATAGGCTTTGATCGTATCGGCGCTCCAGACCGTGCCCATCGCCTTCATCGCCGGGGAATAGGCAAAGCCTTCTTTGGTGCCCGCCGTCCGCCCAAACACCCCATTCAGGTTGGGGCCGACGCCGTTTTTGCCGTTGGCATCGACCGAATGGCAAATCTTGCATTTGGTCGTATAGATCTTCAATCCCGCAGCAGCGTCGCCATCGGCAAGGGCGGCGGACGCTAGGGCGAGGCTGACGGCCACGGCGGCGAGGGGGAAGCGCATGATCTCTCCTGATCGGATGAGCGGAACAGGACACCAGCCTAGCCGAGTGCGGCGCAGGAGGGGCTGATCCAGATCAAGCGCGTCTCAATTCACCTGCGGCAAAACGCGGCGAAGGGGGGCGGGGAGCAGCGCCAGCAGCGTGCGCCGAATCGCCCGCCATCCGGCGCTAAGGGCGAGGATGAGCGCGCCCAGCAGCAGCAGCGCCAAAGCAATCGGCGTATCGGCGGAAAGCCCGCGCGTCTGCCCGAGGTAGGAAATCGCTACCCCGGCATAAAGAAGGCCGGAAACCAGAATTGCGCGCCGGTCTGCGGCCAGCGCAATCAACGCCAGCACACAAAACAAGCCCAGCGTCAAAACTGGATTGCTGCCGCTGCTGAGCGCGCCGATCCAAAACATGGTGGGATGAACGATCAGCGGGGCCGCCAGCAGATGTAGCCAAAAGGCAATATCGGTGCGCCGGGTTTCGCGGCGCGGGTCTTGAAAATCCAAACGCAGGGCGAGCGTGAAGGCAATGATCCCGGCGATCAGCAGCAGGAAGGGAATAACCACCGGCGCGGCATCGGGCGCGGCTGAGTAAACCAGCGTCACCAGCATGCCGGTGAGCGCGCCGCACCCTGCCGCGGGGGAAATCGGGGTTTTGAAGCGGCGGTAATGCCCCCAGGCGGCGACGGCGGCAATCAATCCGCCCACAGCAAAATGCCACTCCAGCGGTGATGTGTCTGATTGAAGGAGCGCAAGACCAAAGCTCACCGCGACCAGAATGCTCCCCACGAACCCGACCAGCAGCAACAGGCTGGGCAGGGCCATCCGGCGCTTGCGGGTGAAAAACTCAGCCAACCCCCAACATGCTACGGCCAACCCCGCCCCAACGGCGGCGACGGTCCAGTGACTAAGGAAATAGCCCAGCGCCCCCAGGAACAGCACAAGCCCAATCGCAACGAAAAGATCGCCAAAACCGGTAATGAAGCGCAGTTTTTCGTCGTCTTGTGGTGGGGCGTCGGTACTCGTGAGCGCTTGGATTTGGTTAGCCTGTTCGGCGGTGATGATGCCGCGCGCGATGGCTTGGGTGAGGGTTTCATAGGAGATCATGGAGGTACTCTGATTTTTGCGGTATCGGGCTACTCTTGCTCGACTTGTCACTAGCCGTAGCTTCGAGCGTCGCCCCTTGGCAGTAGGCGACGGAGCCTAAAGGGCACTATCTTCAATAGTATTTGGCGGATTGGATGCCAGCCGACGCTTAAAATGAGAATTAGGCTGCCAACAACGAGTATTGAGATGTATGCTCCGACTGAATCACCAAAGTGTACGGTATCAATATCAGTTAATTTTGCTATGGATACATAGATATAAATTAGAATAGATACTAAAATAGCGCGACGATTAACCAGAAGGGCGGTGAAAATCATTATTGGTGTTATTGCCAAACGGATTTTCGCCTGGTTATCGTAGGCTAACGCCCTTTTTACTTCGTCGTTCACGACACTGCCGTACTCGAAAGAAGACCACAACATTATTGGATGAACAATGAGAGTGGCGGCGAGCAAATGGAGCCAGAATGCTATATCGGACTGTATACTGCGTCTGTCCGAATTGAGATAGTCTAACCGGGTTGCATAGACCAATATAATTATACCAAAAATTGGGGCTAGATAATGCGTATAGATCTTTCCGAGATCACTCGGATTTTTATCAAAAAACGTATCTCCTGTGAGAAATATTGCTCCCAAGAACATTGCGGGAACAATCGGAGTCCTAAATCGTGCATAATAAGGGATTAATGAAATCGCAGAAACGCCCAGGGCGAGGAACGTGTTTGATTGCCCGAATACATTACGTTCATCGAGGGATTCTGCTCCCAGTGCGATAAGTGCGGTTAAATAGCTCCCAAACGCGAAAAGAAGCGCCGATACGATGCTTGCTAGAGCCATTCGGCGCTTGCGGGTGAAATATTCGGCCACGCCCCAAGTGGCGAGAGCAAACATTAGGCCTCCCGCCCAGGGGCTAACCATCCCAACGAGAAAGCCGGTGGCAGCGGTAAATGATATGATACCGATAACGACGAGAAAATCGTTAAAGCCTGAAATAAAGCGCAGCTGCTCGGGGTCATCTGGCGTCATGTCAGCGCTCTCGACGGCACGCAGCCGGTCGGCGAGGTCTGCCGTCAGCAGGCCGTCGGCGATGGCTTTCTTTAGGGTTGCTTCGGAAATCGTCACGGCGGCCTCATCAATTCGGATGCTGCAACTTATCGGAGATGCGCGCCCGAGCCAAGACTACTCCGCCGCCAGAACCGCCGCCGTTGTTGTGACGGTGCAATATTCCTCGTCGAGATTGGCGAGGGTGAAGGCGTGCACCTCTTCGGCGGTGCGCTTCACCCGGTTCCAATCCTTAAGGCCGAAGGTAAAGCAGCCGTCTTCGACCAAAAAGGTTGGGAAGCCTAAGTTTCCCGCCATGCGCACGGTGGCTTCCACGGAATTATTGGTGACGACGCCGACCACCACCAAGGCCGGGTGCCGCCCGGTCAGCAGGCGCGCGTCGAGATCGGTGCCGATAAAAGCGCTATTGGTGCGTTTGCCGATCACCAATTCATCGGGCAGCGGGGCCGTTTCCGGCTTGAAATCGTGCCCCGGCTGGCCGGGCCGATAGAGCGAGGTGGGCGTGGTCGAATCATGGCGAACGTGCCACACCGGCCAGCCATGCTTCCGCCAATGGGCCAGCAGTTGGGCGATATTCGCCTCCGCCTGCGGGTTATTGCGGTGTCCCCAGGAAGGATCGTCAATCGCCTTCTGCAGGTCGATCAGCAACAAAACGGCGGCGGGCGGGGGAAGCTTCGTCATTGAGTGAAGATTGACGAACTTCGCCGCCCGTGCAAGCCCCGTTAGCGCCGGGCGCGGGCGCGGATCAACGGCAGCAGGATATCCAAGGTGGGGGTCGGCACCCCGGCGAGGCGTGCGAGTTCCTGCACCGCGCCCAATTGGGCTTCGATTTCCATCGGACGCCCGGCTTCCATATCTTGCAACATCGAGGCGCGGTGGGTGCTGCCCGCCATGGCCTTGAGGCGGGTCGGAATATCGGGGGCGGCGCTCACCCCCAATCCGGCGGCAACGGCGCTGGCTTCACTCAGCAGGGTCTCATAGAGCGGCAAAAGGTTCGGATCGGCGATGACCTGCCCTTCGGCGGATAGGGTGAGCACGCCCAGGCAGGACCCCGCCACATTCAGCGCGATTTTCTTCCATACGGCGGTGCGGATATCCTCGGTCGCCGTCACCCCATCCAATCCGGGCTTTAAGGCATCCACGATAGCGGCAAGGCGCGGAGTTATCCCGCCCGCAGGATCGCCCAGCGTAAAGCTGCTCTGCACCCATTTGCAGTGAATGACCCCCGGCGCGACAATCGTGTTCGGCGATTGAATGACACAGCCCAGGGCGCGTTCCACCCCAACCTCGCGCCACAGCAGCCCGCCCGGATCGAGCCGGTCGATGGGGCGTTCAGCCCAGTCGGGCTTCGGGTGCTTATGGAAATACCACCAGGGCACACCATTGACGGCATAGACGATATTGGTCTGCGGGCCGGAGAGGCTTTTGAGCGCGGGCACGACAGTGGTGAGGCTATGGGCCTTTACCGTACTGATAATCAGATCCTGCGGGCCGAAATCCTCGGCCCGGTCGGAGGCGGGGAGGCGCACGGTGAAATCCTCAGCCTCGGTGGTCAGCCGCAAGCCGTTCGCCTGAATAGCGGCCAAGTGCGGTCCGCGCGCAATAACCGAAACCGCAAGCCCTGCTTTTGCCAGACGGGCGGCAATATGTCCGCCGACCGCGCCCGCGCCCAAAATCGTAATCTTCATCGCCTCGTCTCAACTCTCTCTTTAGAGCCCCCGACTATTGCGAGCTTCGCCCCTGCTTGGAAAACAAACCTTGTCGCGGTGACAAAAAAGGCGGGGAAGCCCCCCGCCTTTCGGTGTTCGTATTCCGAAGCGCGTTAGGCCGCAATCCCGCGCGGGGCATCGCCTTGAACGGTGGTGCGGTACAAGGTACGGCGCAGGTCCGGCGGGCAGCCGGTGGCGAGATGCAGCGTCTGGCGATTATCCCAGAACACCATATCGTTCGGTTGCCACTTATGCCGATATTGGAACTGCGGCGCGGTGGAATGGGCGTAGAGCTGGGCCAGCAGCGCATCGCTTTCCTCTTCCGGCAGGCCGAGAATATGGGTGGTAAATCCCTCGCTGACAAACAGCGCGCGTTTGCCGCTTTCCGGATGAACGCGGACGATAGGATGAACCACCGGCGGCACCCGCGCCGCCTGTTCGGCGGTGAGGCCGGGGCGCAGCTCGCCGTTCAGCTTTTGCTGTTTGAGATTGCGGGCAAGGTAGCTGTGCTCGGCGGACAGACCGTCGATCTTCGCTTTCAGATCGTCGGGCAGCGCCTCATAGGCCGCAACCATATTCACGAACAAAGTATCGCCGCCCTCGGCGGGCCATTCCTTCGAATGCAGCAGCGACCCCAGGCTGGGCAGCGCCATATAGGAGAGGTCCGAGTGCCAATATTTCCCGGCATCGACGAGGCCCAAGGGCTTACCGTCCTCAATGACGTTCGAGACGATCAGAATTTCCGGGTGGCCCGCCAGATGGAAATGATGCTGCACATGGATTTCCAGCGGCCCAAAGCGCCGACTGAAGGCGATTTGCTGCTCAGGGGTCAGCTTTTCCTGATCGCGGAAAACCAACACGGCCCGGTCGGCAAGGCTGCGGCGGATGCGGGCGAAATCATCATCGTCCAGCGGCTGCGCCAGATCGAGATTGAGAATTTCGGCACCCAGAATTTCGGGCAAATCGCGGATTTCGAAAGATGCACTCATGATTGTTCCTGCCCCCAGCGGTTTACAGTTATTTTTGCGAGGGTGCGAAACAACAGCCCCTCGATAACGAGACCGATGATAATCACAGTTAGAAGCCCTGCAAAGACACTCGGCGTCTCTAATTGCGCCCGATTGACGTAAATATACCAGCCCAACCCGCCGGAACGCGCGCTCACGCCGAACACAAGCTCGGCGGCAATCAAGGTGCGCCAAGCAAAAGCCCAGCCGATGCGCAGGCCCGAGAGGATTTGCGG
>NZ_JBILQX010000240.1:0-4450 GCF_044372965.1 Elstera sp.
TCCCCCTCGTCGCCCGGCTCTTCCCCGGTATCGTCCAGACGGGTGACGGAGACAACGCGCTCGTCGGTCTCCACCTTGAACAGCGTCACGCCCTGGGTTTTGCGCCCGGCGATGCGGATGCCCGCCACCGGAATGCGGATCAACTGGCCGCCATCGGTGACAAGCATGATCTGGTCGCTTTCGCTGACCGGGAAAGCGCCGACAACGGGGCCGTTCTTCTGGGTAATATCCATCCCGGCGATGCCCTGCCCGCCGCGCCCGGTTTTGCGGTATTCGTAAGCCGAACTGCGCTTGCCGAAGCCGCGTTCGGTGACGGTGAGCAGGAATTGTTCGACGGCTTGAAGCTCCAAAAACCGTTCTTCGCTCAGCGTAACGGCTTCGTCCAGCAGATCGGTTTCATCATCGCCAACGATCTCGACACCATTTTCGTCCCCCGCCGCGCGCCGCAGGGCGGCGGCCCGGCGCAAGTATGCATCGCGTTCCGCCGGGCTGGCGGGGACGGTATCGAGAATCGCCATCGACATCACGGCGTCTTCATAGGCCAAGCGGATTCCGCGCACGCCGGTTGAGGCGCGCGACTGGAAGACGCGGATATCGTCCACCGAGAAGCGAATGGCTTTGCCGAGGCGGGTGGAGAGCAGAACGTCTTGATCCGCCCGTGCGACCGAAACCCCGATGAGATCGCCCAAATTATTGCCGTCCTCATCCTCAAGCTTCATGGCGATTTTGCCGTTCGACTTGATATTGAGGAAGTCCGACAGCGCATTGCGGCGCACTTCGCCCTTGGACGTGGCGAACAGGATCGTTAGGCCCTCGCGGTCGTCCACATCGGGCAGCGGCAGCACGGTTGCGATCCGCTCGCCCATTTGCAGCGCGGGCAAGAGGTTGACCATCGGCTTACCGCGGCCCTGCGGGGTGCTTTCCGGCAAGCGCCAAACCTTCGTTTCAAAGGCGCGGCCCTTAGTGGTGAAGAACAGCACCGGCGTGTGGGTATTGGCGACGAAGACGCGCTCGACGAAATCTTCCTCGCGCGTCGCCATGCCCGCCCGGCCCTTACCGCCGCGCCGTTGCGAACGGTAAGACGAGAGCGCGACGCGCTTGATATAGCCCGCATGGCTAACGGTAACGACCATATCTTCGCGCTGGATGAGCGCTTCGATATCGGTATCCACTTCCGAATCATCGATCTGCGTGCGGCGCGGGGTGGCGAACTCGGTCTTAATCGCGGTCAGTTCGGCGCGGATGATATCCAGCACGCGGTCGCGTTTCGCAAGAATATCAAGGTAATCCTTAATCTGATCGCCAAGCTCGCCCAATTCGCCCGCAATCTTATCGCGTTCGAGGCCAGTCAAGCGTTGCAGGCGCAGGTCCAGAATGGCGCGGGCTTGGATTTCGGACAGGCGGTAGGTGCCATCTGCCGCAACCAGATGATCCGGATCATCGATCAGCGCAATCAGCGGAGCCACGTCGCGGGCGGGCCAATCGCGGGCCATTAACTGCTCGCGCGCAACCACGGGATCGGGCGCGGTGCGGATGAGCACGATCACATCGTCGATATTGGCAACCGCCATTGCCAAACCGGCGAGCACATGGCCGCGTTCGCGCGCTTTACGCAGTTCATAGGCCGTGCGGCGCTGCACTACTTCTTCGCGGAAGGCGCAGAAGGCGACGATGACCTCCTTAAGGCTCATCATCTCCGGGCGACCGCCGTTAATGGCGAGCATATTCACGCCGAAGCTGGTTTGCAGCGGCGTGTGCCGGTAAAGCTGATTCAGTACCACTTCGGCCGTGGCGTCGCGCTTCAACTCGATGACGACGCGCACGCCGTCGCGGTCGCTTTCGTCGCGCAGATCAGAAATGCCTTCAATGACCTTGGCATTCACCAATTCGGCCATTTTTTCCAGCATCTTAGCCTTATTCACCTGATACGGAACTTCCGTAATGATGATGGCCTGCCGGTCCTTCTTGAAAGTCTCGATATCCGTCTTGGCGCGCATCACAACACTGCCGCGCCCGGTGCGGAACGCATCCATAATGCCGCCGCGCCCCAGGATAATCCCGCCCGTGGGGAAATCGGGGCCTGGAATAATCTGCATCAGCGCTTCAACCGGAATATCCGGCGCATCCAGATAGGCAATGCAGGCGTCGATAACTTCGCCAAGGTTATGGGGGGGAATATTGGTCGCCATCCCGACCGCAATCCCGCCCGCGCCATTCACCAGCAAATTCGGAAATTCAGCAGGCAGAACAGTAGGTTCCACCTCGGTGTTATCGTAGTTTGCTTGGAAGGAAACCGTGTCGCGGTCGATATCGCGTAACAGATGATCGGCGGCTTTGGACAGGCGGGCTTCGGTATACCGCATCGCTGCCGCGCGGTCGCCGTCCATCGAGCCGAAGTTGCCTTGCCCATCGATCAGCGGCAGGCGCATGGAAAATTCCTGCGCCATACGCACCATTGCGTCGTAAATCGCCACGTCGCCGTGGGGATGGTATTTACCGATCACGTCCCCGACGATGCGGGCCGATTTGCGGTAGCTCTTATTCCAATCGTACCCCTGCTCTTTCATCGAGAACAGGATACGGCGATGCACCGGCTTCAAGCCGTCGCGCACGTCGGGGAGCGCGCGCGACACGATTACGCTCATGGCATAATCGAGGTACGAGCGGCGCATTTCCTCTTCAATCGTGACGGGAACGATATCGAAAGCGGGGGGCAACAGCGGCGGATTGGTCAAAACAGCACTTCCCTAATCATCACTTCCCAAGCCGAGACCGGCCTGAAACCTTACGAGCCGGTCGCGGCCACAAGTCGGGGCGCACCCTAGCAAGTCTTGCGGCGGCGAACAATGTTTACGCCACGCAGGCGTTTCCGAAGCCAAGGCTCCGGCCAGCGCGCGGTTATCCAGGCGATCAACATCACCACAGCGATCGGCCCAAGGGGGATGAGGATACTCGGCAATCGTGGAAAAAGCGCCCCCACTTCAACGGCTAGGGCAACGCTGGTATTCTCGTGGATAAGATAAAGCGGATAGGAGATAGCACCGACGAACACGAGCGCCCGCGAGGCTAGGAGCCGCTTTATCCATGCGAACCAAATCGCGGCGATAAAGAACATCCCCATGAGCAAGCCGGGGAGTTTCAAGTCAAAATTTCGCCCGTACAGCGTCAAGGCCGATAGAAGCATCATTACCACCGCCCCGTAGAACCAGCGTATATCCAGAGTTTCCCGATAACGGAACGCCAGAGCCCCAACAGCAAACCAGCTATAATGCCGCATATCCATAATTATTTTAAAGTAAATATCGTTTTTCAAAGAGTAATTTCCAAAAAAAATTGATATGCTGGCGGCAAAGCAAAATATGAAAAATAGAATAATTAATCCAAAAATTGCACGATTTAAACCAAACCAAAAATATAAAGCGCCGAAAATAATGTAAAATTTTACTTCAACATAGAGCGTCCAGAAACTTAACTCCAAGATCGGTCGTGGTTTACCGATCAGCAGCGCCCAGAACTCCGGCTCCAAAAACGTAAGCCCCGGCAAAAGATCGCGGAGGCTCGGTAAGCCCAGCGGCCGATGGGGGAAGAGAAAACTCCCACCATAATTCACGAACGATAGGATCAGCATTGCCGGAAACAACCGAAGCCAACGTCGAAAGAGAAACCCCCGGAAGTTGTCGCTACCGCGCAACGACAAAGCGATCACAAAGCCTGAGATCATAAAGAAGAGCTGGACCCCTATCCAACCATCGCTGAGGATCGGGGTTGCCATGAAGCGGTCCCCAAAGGGATTCAGCCGCGGCCAGCGGCTATAGCTGTGAAAAAAGACGACCAAGAGAATGGCGATGCCGCGCAGCCCGTCGAGATAGAGAATCCGTTGACCGTGCGCGGGAAGCCTCATGGGAAACGCGCGGCCTCTTCGACCGTAAACGCCACATGCTGGCCGTGTGCGAGTTCCAAGGTATTGCCATCGGGATCGGCGAGCATCGCCCAATAGCCAACGGGCGGGCCGGAGTCTTTCGGTGCTCTCCGCAGACAACCTGCCGCCTCGGCCAGTGCGGCAAGTCGATCCACCTCGGCCCGCGACGGGCAGGCAACGCCGAGATGCCCGAACGGCCCCAGCGGCGTATCGCCCGTGTGGGGGGATTCCACCAACACAATCACAAAAGGCCGGGTGAAATCGGAGAGCCAAGCGACGGCGCGACCACTCTCGGCATCGGTGCGGTGATGCACCACCTTCATGCTGGCATAGGTTCGATAGAAATCGAGACTGGCCGGAAGGTTCCGGACCGCAAACGCCACATGGGTTAAGCCAAGATCCGCCGCCGCCATGCTCAGCCGCCCTTAGAACGGAATTTCGTCGTCGATATCGCCGCCGCGCCCGAAACCGCCGCCGCCGAAGCTGCCGCCACCCTGCGCGCCGCCGCCTTGTTGAGCACCGCCACGCGGG
>NZ_JBILQX010000056.1:0-19395 GCF_044372965.1 Elstera sp.
TGTGGATAAGACTAATCTTTAGTGAATTCACGAAGGTAAACGTGGTGACGCCCAGCGGTGATATTCTGAGAACATGGCCACCTTATAAAGAGGTGGCAGTTAAGTACTCTCCCGAGAAGGTCCTTCCTTTCGAGTGGGCAGATTATTCAAAAATGAACGATCAGCTGAACGCCGCTGTTAGCGGATTTGCGAAGCTGGGTTATCACGATCTTGCGGAGGCGTTCGCTCGAACTAGGGCGGCACTAGGCGATGCCTGGGAACAGGTAGCTGCCGCCAGCCGGGCAGGGCGGTAACCACAAAAGGAGGAAACTATGCCCAAAGCTCAACGGGTAATCACGGAAGCATGTAACGAATCGGAAAATCGGCAGACTCTCAGAAGTTTGTTTGTCCGGATGTTTGCACATAAATAAAAGGATTGGGCGTGGGGGTTGACCAAATTAAGAGTGGGGTTTTCATGAAACCAAAGAGAAGAAGTATTATTGGGGAAAGCGGCGCTGCCTTAATTGGAATTGGTTTGGCTATTTTTCTCCTTGGTTTGGTTTCCGGAGGAGAGCCGCCCTTTACAGAGCCAGTAAAATGGTGGCATCTCGTTCTTTCTGGCGTCTTTCTGTTTTTATTTAAAGCTGGATATGAAACCTATTTGGCGCGGGCGGATGAGCGTCGCCGCTCAAAGCCCTGACCACAAGAGGAGCACTAGAATGTTTCCCGTTCGCTTGGCTCACGTCAACCGCTCTAATCTATTGGTCTTTTAATATTATAGCCCCCCCTGAGAGTGGAGAGCAATTATGAATGGCGTCATTGCTGAGAAGCTGTTTGATATATGGTGGAACCTTTTCCCGTTTATTATGATTTCATTATGTCTTTTGGCTGTGGTGCTGATCTGGTTACTTCCAGTCATTGCTCTTTTTCATGACGGAATATCAATTATTGCTAGAATATTTATTTTGATCATCTTCTTTCTAATATTTCATGTCTCGCTTAAATTTACCATCGCATCGATGGTCCCGAATCGCGCTGAATGACCAACGGCGACAAAAGGAGCGGGCAGGGCGCTCGGTTGCGATATCGAACTGCTGGTACCATCTTGCCTATAGCAACGACGACGCAGAGGCTCGTATGGCTCTAGAAACGCTACCGACGATTACCCTGGGGGCGATGGAACTTCGGATTTTTGAAGCCTTGCGGGCCAAGGCTGGCGCAATCGCCTCTCGCGACGAGCTCATCGATGCGGCCGACTGTGGTTCGGAGAAGCCGGATACCGTCCTTCGCATCATGCTGTCACGCATCCGCACTCGGTTCCGGCGGCTTAACCTGCCCGATCCGATCCTCAACAGCTATGGGCAAGGCTATCGCCTGGAATCTTTTGCGCTGACGGTGCCCGTGGTGATTTCCGCTAAATCGGCGGCACGTCAGCGCCAGTTGGTCGAATAGTTTTCGTGACGTCACGAAAACTCGCATGCGTCAGTGCGTCGGTGCTTCTTCGAGACCACCAATATGAAAGACTTATCGTGACGTCACGAAAACCCCAAACATCTGCGAGAAATGGCCGTCCGCCGAAGGGCTATGTGCTTTCAGAGGCTGAGCGCCAAGCGCGGCGGCGCGAGAAGGTCGAGACCGAAAAGGCTCAACTTGCCCTTGCGCTTTTCAAGGCCAAAGACGCTGGCGACTGGGCCGCTGTCGAGGCGGTTGCTCGCAGTTTGCTTAGGCTTTGAGGCCGGGCAGGGGTATGATTTTAGGGCAGTAATGCTGTCGCATAATTCGCATTACGGTGCTTATCACCCCGGTAAAACCTCTCCGGAAGGAGGCTTGCGGGCGCGGTCATCGACGGACGGTTGGGCCGATGCCAGCGGCGACCTGATGGCATGCCTAAGGAGTGCGATATTTATTTTCTGACAAAGGCCGACGGCCTCGGAGCAGGGGACATAAACGATTTCATCGCCCTGTGTTGGTTATCAGGTTGTATATCTATAACTCTAAATTATGGATGATTAAATTCCGATAGAGCGGTATGGGGTTCCGTCCTATCGCTGACAGAATGCACGAATTTGCGATTAACGCGTAATACGGACGCATATTCTGTTATTTATACTTATAAGTCGGCTCGCTTTAATACGATTGCATGCGATTTGGTGCGATTTCACCTTTCTGATACGTCTCTCGTCTAAAATCCCTGCGGGGCTGTTCTTGACTCCTAACGCAGGCTTAGTCATACGCTTTCGCTAAGATTTTATTAAGTTCCTCGCAAAATGCCGGGGAATGATTAACGCGGAGCGCCAGAATGGTCCAAGTGCTTGCTTATGTCGGCGGGTCGTCGAAAAACCCCTATTTCGCCTCGGCATCGAGCAATCCGCTGGCGCAGGCGGCGGCACAAGGCACGCTTCAGGTTGGCCCGACAACCAATTATGGCCCGGCCGTCGTCATTTCCTATGGCGGCACAAGCGCGACCCTCGCCCCCGGCAGCTACAGCGCCTTGGGGGCCGGGGCCGGGGTTATTACCGCCGAGGTGGCCTATTTGCAGGCCAATTCCGACGTGGCCACCCAGATCGGGTCGCGCTTTCAGACCGGCTTGCAGCATTACTTGCTCTATGGCGCGTCCGAAGGGCGTTTCTATGCCGGAGTAGGATCGCAAACTTTCACCGCGGAACAACTCTATCTCGAAGAAAATGCCGATGTCGCGAATGCCGTGCGCGCCGGGGACTATCGCAGCGGCCTTGAGCATTATCTCACCTATGGGGCGCGCGAGGGGCGGTTTTACGCGGGCCAATCGGGGAGCAGCATCTCGGCAGAAGAGCTCTATTTGCAAGAAAACCCCGACGTGCGCGCCGGTCTCGGGAAGGGCTTTTATTCCAGCGGTCTCGATCATTTTTATAAGTATGGCCAGGCTGAAGGCCGGTTTTACGTCGGCCTCTCCCATGGCCCCGCCCGCGATGTCTATGTGCCGACGGTGCAGGCAACGCAAAATGGCACGACGGTTACCCTAACGCCCGATCAGCAGTATCTTCTGTCGAACCCAGCGGCGGCGCAGGCGGTTGCTTCGGGGCGCTACCCCGATGGGCTGCGCTATTTCCTCAACGAGGGCTATTCGGCGGGCAATTACCAGACGCTCCAGGGCTGGACGCTCTCCGGGCAAAATGGCTCGGCCGAACGCGCCTATCTAATCGCCAATCCGGATATCGCCAATGCGGTTGCGTCCGGGGCGATGGCCAGCGGTCAGGCGCATTTCTTCAGCTACGGTAAGAACGAGAGTTTTCGCACCGGCTTTGGCAAGCTCACCTATGCCGCCTATAACGCCAATACGGCCGAGGGCGGATATCTGCGCGCCAATCAGGACGCAGCGCTGGCCGTTGCCAATGGCGTCTACTCGACGGGTTTGGATTATTTCCTGAGCGTTGGCGCGACCCGGGGCCAGAGTTTTGGCGCGATTACAGCCGCAACTCTCGGCAATAATGCGGGCGAGCGCGCTTATCTCAGCCAGAACCGCGATGTCGCCAGTGCCGTTGCCAACGGTCAATATGGCTCCGGCTTGCAGCATTTCTTGGAAGTCGGCTACCGCGAGGGCCGGAACTTCGGCAATCTCGCCGGGGCGTCGCTGACCTCCGGCCCAACACCAGGGCTCGACCTCGCGTATTTGCGCGCCAACCCGGATGCGGCCAACGCCGTCGCCAACGGCCAATTCGGGGCAGCCTTCGATTATTTCGTGTATCTTGGGGCGGATCGCGGTCAGCAATATGGCCGCCTCACTGCCGCGACCCTGGGCGATAGCAATGAGCGCAACTATCTGCTGCGCAATAAGGACGTCGCCGCCGCCGTCGCCACGGGGGCCGAGGCCAATGGCCTGGAGCATTTCCTTCGGGTTGGCGCGCGCGAGGCCGGACGCGGCGACTATGGGCTCTTGCGCGCCAGCCTGTTCAGCGACCCGAGCCTGGGGGCGACGGAGCTGGCCTATTTGCAGCAAAACCGCGACGTGGCGCGCGCCGTGGCGGCGGGCACCTATAGCAGCGGCTTAGCGCATTTCTTAACCGTGGGCGCGTCGGAAGGGCGGCGCTTCGGCACGCTCACCGCCCAGCAGGTCAATGCCGCGACGCCCGACGGCCAGTATCTCGTGACCCACGCCGATGCCGCCGCCGCGATTGCCAAGGGCGAAGCCAGCTCCGGTCTTGATTACTTCCTAAAGTCCGGCATCGATAAGGGCCAGAGCTACGGTCGCCTGTCCGCCGCCACCCTTGGCGGGGCCAATGATCCTGAACGCCTCTACTTGACGCGCTTTCAAGATGTCGCCTTGTCGGTCGCGACCGGGGCGCAGGCGAGCGGCCTCGCCCATTACCTCTCCTATGGCTATAAGGACCGGCTCGGCATCAATTACGGCGGCCTCACTGCCGAAATGCTGAACCCGAACTTCCTCGAAGGCCAATATCTGCAAAGCAATATCGCCGCCGCCAATGCCGTGGCGCGGGGCCAAGCGGTGAATGGCGTCGATTATTTCCTCAAGGCGGGCGTCGATCAGGGCGACAGCTACGGTAAGCTGAATGCTGCGAAGCTCAATGCCCTCGGCGGGGCCGAGCGCGCCTACCTGAGCCAGAACCTCGATGTGGCGCGCAATGTCGCCGGGGCCAATGGCTATGAGTCCGGCCTCCTGCATTATCTCACCTCGGGCTATGTTGAACCCCGCCGCGTGGGCTATGGGGCGCTGAATGCCCAGACCTATAAGCCCGGCACCGCCGAGTTTAAGTATCTGCTGGCGAACCCCGACGCCGCCCAGGCCGTCGCCAATGGGGCGGCGGCAAATGGGTTTGAGTATTTCGTCACGATCGGGGCCGCCAAAGGCCAGAGCTACGCCACGCTCACATCCGCCGCCTTCCAGGCCAATGGCGCGGTGGACCGCGACTATCTGCTGGCCAATCGCGACGTGGCCAATGCGGTCGGGCTCGGCATCTATGCCTCCGGGCTCGATCATTTCCTGAAGATCGGCCGCACCGAGGGCCGCGCCTATGGGGCCTTGCGCGCCGAGGGATTGCAGGGCACCGTCAGCAATAACTCCGAACTCGCCTATCTGAGCCAGAATCGCGACGTCGCCAAAGCCGTTGCCGAGGGCGTCTATGCCTCCGGCCTCGCCCATTATTTTGCGGTTGGGCAGTCGGAAGGCCGTACCGGCTACGGCAATGTTTCAACCGAGGTGCTGAACGCCACCGGGCTTGAGGGCGAGTATCTGCGCGGCAATGCCGCCGCCCTCCAGGCGGTTGCAGCGGGCACGGCCAAGAGCGGGCTCGCGTATTTCCTGACGACCGGCGTCGATAAGGGCGAGACTTATGGCGCGCTCAGTGCCGCTAGCCTCGCGGCGGTGGGTCCGGCGGAGCGCGCGTTTCTGGCGCGCAATCTCGATGTGGCCGCCGCCGTGGCAGCGGGCACCGTTGCCTCGGGCTTTGAGCATTACGTGACGGGCGGCGGCTATCTGCAAGTCTGGCGCGGCCAATACGGCAATTTGCGCTCAGACTTCTACGGCAAGGATGATCTGCAAGGCGCTTATCTGCGCGCCAATAAGGACGCCGCCAAAGCCGTTGCCGACGGCAGCGCCGTCAATGGTCTCGATTATTTCCTGCGCGTCGGCGCGGATAAGGAGCAAACCTACGGCACGCTGACCGCCGCCAAACTCGGCCCGGTGGGCGGGGCGGAGCGCGACTATCTGATTAAATATCAGAATGCCGCAGCGCAAGTGGCCGCAGGCACCTTTGCCTCGGGGCTCGACCATTATTTGCGCTCGGGCTATGTCGACACACGCATTTCCAACTACGGTCGCCTCAGCACCCAAGGGGCGAGCCCGAGTTTCGTCTTCAGTTCGGTCGACGGTAAATATCTGCGCGCCAATCTCGACGCCGCCAAAGCGGTCGCCAACGGCAGCGCCGCGACCGGCCACGCCTATTTCTTCGCGACCGGCATCACCAAGGGTCAGAGCTACGGCACGCTGAACAATGCCACCGTGGGCAAAGAGGGGCCGGAGTTCGAGTATCTGAAAGCCCGCGCCGATGTGGCGCAATTGGTGGCGAGCGGCCAGGCTAAAAGCGGCCTTGTCTATTTCCTCAGCACCGGGGCCGACCAGGGCCATAGCTACGGCAAAATCGCCGCCGGGAAGCTGGGCGCAAAAACCGATCCCGAGCGGAAATATCTGACCAAATATCTCGATGTGGCCGCTGCCGTCGCCGCCGGATATTTTGGGTCGGGGTTGGTGCATTACATCACCATGGGTAAGGCCGAGGGGCGGATCTACGAAGGAGCGGCTAACTCGGGGCTTCAGACGATTACCCTCGACCCGACCTCGCGCGATAGCTGGTACCTTGTGAGCAATGAGGCGGCCTTCCTGGCGGTTGCCAAAGGCGAGGCGAAAAGCGGGCTCGACTATTTCTTGAGGATCGGGATCGATAAGGGCGACACCTATGGCTTGCTGAACCGCGAGCGTTTCGGCGACGCCAGCAGCCTTGAGCGGCAGTATCTCGCGCGCAACCTCGACGTCGCCGCCGCCGTGGCCGAGGGTGTCTATTTTAACGGCCTCGCCCATTATCTCGACGTGGGCCGCACGCAAGCCTGGCGGGGGCAATTTGGAAGGCTGGACGCTAGCAGCTTAAGCGGCTCAGATCTTGCTGATGCCGAACGGAGCTATCTGCAAGGCAATCTCGATGTTGCGGCGGTGATTGCCGATGGAACCTACGTCGGAAGCGGGTTAACTCATTATATCCAATATGGGTTCTTCTACCCGGATCGCGTGGCCTTCAAGGGCTTAAAAGATAATGCCCAGTTGAAGGGCCTGGATGGGTTTACAGAATCGGCCTATTTGCTGAAGAACCTTGATGTCGCCAAAGCCATTGTCGCCGGAACCTATACCAGCGGTCTCGCCCATTATCTCGAAGTGGGGCGCACCCAGGCCTGGCGCGGCGGCTATGGGGCGCTGGATACTGATATTCTGAGTTTTGATAGCAGTAATAGTGCAGAATTAAACTACCTTAAGCAAAATTTGGATGTTGCTTTAGCAGTATCACGGGGAGTCTATGAAAATGGCCTCGACCATTTCTCCTCCGTTGGGGTGTTTGAAGGGCGGAAATACGAATCATTTACGCTGAAAGATTTTCAGGAGAATTTTCTATCTCGCGGAACGGACCTCTTGCAGTTAAATGTGCATGAAAAAATGCAGTTTTCCGCTAGTTCGGCCTTAAAAAATATCTACCTGTCGTCAAGTCAACGTGGTTTGTTGCTCGATGATTCGTCTAATTCTTACCGTTCGGCAGATTTTATCGCCCTAAACAAAATTACTGTTACGGATAACAATAGACTGCTGTATACCGCAGTCTTTAAGGCGCAGTTGTTAAATTCCGACTCGTATGACGCAAGGCCCACTCTGGCCGCTATCAGCGGGCCGGAGCAGCCTCAGAACGCAAACCCTGCTAATGATAATGGGGTCCGTGAGGTTTCGGTATTGGGTGATCCGACTGGAGTGTTCGGAGCTGGGCATGCAGCACTCGGGGTGCAGACCGAGCGTGGTTACGAGTTTTTTGAAGCGACTACGCCGAACGGTATAACCACCGCAAACAGGAGTGCCGCCTATGGGAGCCAGGAGGAAATGATGGCCGCTGAGAATGGCCTAAGAACTTCTACAGGCAGAGGAGCATACACGTCTGTCTGCCGAATTGATGTGACCGCTGCACAAGCTAAGGCAATCAAAGATTATGCAGAAAATCAGGTTAAAAATGGGACATATGGCCTTTTCACAAACAATTGCATCGATCTGATTGTTGATGCTCTGCAGGCTGCTGGGGTAAAGGCCCGTAAGTCATTAAAACCAAATATTACCTATACGCCAGTGACCGTTCTGGATAATATTCGTAAAGCACTTAACTGCAAAACTGGAACAGAGAATTTATCCTCGCCAAATACCGTTGAACCAGGTGGTTCCAATGATAACAACCCAACGCCAGTAGACCCTGATGATTTTGATATGCCCGCCTTACCACAACCTCCTGTCGACGTCACACCATTAGATGGCAGTGTAGACGTTATCACCGGATATTAGGGGTATTTGATGAATGTACTGTGAGAGTTTATGTCTAAATCAAACAATGTTGTTATGGAGAGAAAAATGGTTATTTCAGTAATAAATTTACTGTCGCTCGGATTTATGAGAATTTTTGTATTATTATATTTTTTTGCAATTTTACTAAACAATTATGTTGATTTGTATGTGTTTTTATCTTTATCTGTTTTTATGTTTCCTGCTATTTATTTCTACACAAAAATCAGATTGAAAGATAATGTTATTATGATTTTTTTTATATATATATTTGCGACAATATCTACTTTCCTTTTTTTTAGTGGAGTGATTATGGATAACATGATTGGTGATAACTTTAAGTATATATACGTAATATTTCTTCCTGGGCTTCCCGTTATATTTTTTGAAGGGGCGTTTAGGTTAATATTTGATACAGGTAAAATTATTTATGTTATGCATTTTTGTGTAACATTTTGTTTTTTCTGTTCTTTGTTTGAGGGATTAAAGTTAATTAAAGATTTTTTCTTAAAATCATAAATAATACGAACCCGTGCAGTTTCTGACTCGCAAGGGATTTCCAAGGAAGCAGATATCTCATACCAACCTGCATTGATTATGGCCCATGCGCACATTTGCGGCGGTTAATGGTCACGATGTGTCATGGCTGGTCTAGGAGCTGGACACCCGCAAACACCCTCGCCCGTTCAGTTTTGCTGTGATTCACTGATGAGGTCCCTCGCTCGGAGCCTGCCGATGGCCCCCCATCGTTTTTCAGCCTGAACGATCACCTTAAAGCGTTGAGCGCGCATGGTGATCCGCTTGAAGTTTTGGAGCGGACGGTTGATTTCGAGTATTTCCGGGACTGGCTTGTCGAGGGGCTGGGTTATGGCGACGGCAGCAAAGGCGGGCGGCCAGCGTTTGATCCGGTGGCGATGTTCAAGATCTTGATCTTGCAAACGCAGCATACTCTCTCGGATGCGCGGACGGAGTTTATGATCCCGGATCGGCTGAGTTGGCTGCGGTTTCTGGGGTTTTCTCTGGGAGATCGCACGCCGGATGAAAATACCATCCGGCATTTTCGCAATCGGTTGACGGAAACGGGCACGCTGAAGCGGGTGATGAAGGCCTTCGATTGGCAGTTGCACAAGAAGGGCTATATTCCGACAGATCGAACTGCGATGTCGGGCCAGGTGGCGCGCAATAGCCGTAACCGGAAAGCACGCTAAAACCATCTCGGAAATAACACGGCGATCACCCAGGGAGAGGTGAGAATAACAAGCTCCCATGATCCATCGTTCAAAGCGTAACTCTCTGATAACAAACGAGAGTCGCACTTCATAATTGAATCCGCCCCTACGCTACTTGTTTGTCGCATAATCAAGATTATGTGGGGTTGTATTAAAATGCTTATATCTAGTCCGGCCAATTCTGCTGGCTAACGGCAACCAGAGCCGCCCGATCAGTCGGTGGATTGCCAGCGCTCCCATCGATTATACCTTCGACATAGGCCTTCGGCTGGGGCCTTTCAGGCTCGATATGCTGAAGAGCAATACCGCGCCCTTCAGCCCAATTCGTCAACGTGTCACTGATATACTCGGGGCTATTGTCAGCCCGAATAACGTGAGGCGTGCCGGTTACGGCTTAACCATGGGCCCCCAGCCGCGATAAAATCATTTCAAAACGCTGCCCGGCAAGATGCACCCTATCCAGAATCTGATCGTCTACCTCATCATCGTCGAGGCTCGCTAAGTCCTTTTTATCGCTCTTTTGCCCAAGCTGTTCCACGGTCGAACGCATACGGGTGGCCATAAACAGCGCGATGGCCCGATAAAACCGGGCGGAGAAGGCGATATCCTCCCCAAAACGATTAAGTAAAAGCTCATGCGAAATTTCTAAGCAGAGCAGCCCTTCCTGGCAGACAACGGTTGCCGTCGCCGGGCGTTGATCGACCAACGATATTTCTCCGACGATATCCCCGGCGCCCAAAGTGGCAACGCTTCGGCGCCCTTTATCGATACGAACATCGGCTAAGCCCCGCAAAATAATCGCGATACGCGTGACTGGCTTGCCTTCTTCGGTCAAAAAACCGCCCTGCCCTATTTCCCGACGTTGCCCTTTCTGTGCAAGCCATTCCACATCCTCATCTGTCAATTGGCCTAGAATATACAGAACCTTGCGCATGCACGTATCTCCAGAAAAGGGGGCGCTACAGGCCCTGCAATTTGGCAAAATGGGAAAAAGGTCCGCCCCGCGCGATAAGATCGGCATAGGAACCCGCCTCGACGATTCCCCCCTTATCGAGAAACAGAATAACATCGGCATTACGGATTGTACTGAGGCGGTGGGCTACGACAATACGCGTGCAGCCGAGACTATCAATGTTTCGGGAAACCTTCGCCTGAACAACATTGTCGAGCGCGCTGGTGGCCTCGTCGAGCAGGAGTATTTTCGGCTGCCCCATTAGCGCACGTGCCAGGAGCAGGCGCTGGATCTGCCCGCCCGAGAAAGCGGCCGCGCCCTCGGTAACAACCGTATGCATCCCCATTGGCAAGGCCCGGATATCATCCGCGATTCCCGCAATGTCAGCGGCCCGCCAAATATCCTCCAGATCGGCCGTGAACGAGCCTTGAATATTCTCGCGCAAGCTGCCAGCGAACAATCGCCCACCTTGCCGGACGTAGCCGATTTGACGTCGGAGTAAGGCGAGATCAAGCCCTGCAACATCGCGGCCATCATAGCGAACGCTACCCTCCGTCGGCTTTTCAAAGCCAACGAGAAGCGACAGAAGCGTGGATTTACCGCTCCCCGATGGACCAACCAGGGCAAGAAACGTTCCCGGCCCAACCGTGAAGGAAATTCCGTTCAGAATTTGGCGGCCATCTTCATGTTTGAACGCCAAGTTCACTACTTCCAACGCGCCGCTCAAATCGCCAGGATCCTTTGCCTGCGGTAGCGTTTCGGGCGTGTTTTTGAGCAGCGGCAGGGCTTGCTGCTGCTGGGCCTTTTGCGCAAGCAGTTGATTGCCGCCCCGTGCAACGATAATCCCCGCCATCAGAAAGCTTTGAAAGGTCGAAACAAACACCATGAATCCGCCCGTCGAGACTTTAGCGTCCGGCCCGACCGAAAACCCAAGAATGGCAAAAATCACGGCAATCGCCAGGATCTGATAGCTCGCTAAAAAGGCTTCAAACAAATTGGCGCCCGCCTTAGCCCTTAAGGTCCGGCTTCGCATTTCAGCCGAATTGCGTGCCCAACGGGCAAACGCCCTGCGCTCGGCAGCGAAGGCGCGCAAGACTGGCATGTTTTCGATAATTTGATGCGTAAAGGATGTGACATTGGCGGTCATCTGCTCGCCTTGCGTAAAGGCAGCGATCTGGCGTTGCCCGATCAGTACGCCCACCGCAACGACAAGAACGACCAATGCCATCGCCGCCGCCCCTGCAACGGGGCTATAGTACAAAAGAAGCCCGATCCCGGTCAGGCCACTGATCCCCGACATTAGGGCATTCAGGATGACCCCCATGACCGAGCGACGAATGCCATCGACCGCCGCAACCCGCGACGCCAGATCGGCGCTGGACATGGTGCGCATAAGGCTCGACGGCAGTCGCATGAGCCGGTCCATCATCCCACCGCCGATCATTTCGGCAATGCGGCCATCCATCCGCTGCCGCAACAGTGAGGCGGCGACCGCCAGCCCGGACGTACTGATTTGAGCCACCAGCAGGGCAACCCCGATCAATAGGGTTGGGCCGCGCAGGTTGGCAGGAATGTAGGTATCGATCAAAAAGCCCGTGGCCAGCGGCATCAAGAGCCCTAAAAGCGAGGCAAGGAAAACCGCAAACGCCAGTGTGCTAAGATCAAGTGAACAGAGCGACAGGCCCGACCGAATAATATCGCGCACCTGAAGCGGCTTATTGGGCAGCGCAGGCGTGAGAATCCAGGCTTCACGGGTCAAATCCGCCGCAAGTGCGGCTGTTATGCGCCGCGGGCGCTCTCCCCTAACATGCAGGCGGTAGCGCCCGATCCAATCCGGCTTCAGAACGACCAGCCGCCCATCAGACCGACGCTCGGCAATAAGCGGCCCAACATCGCGCCGCTGCCATGCCCCCGACAGGGGAATCGCACGCAGGCGGGCGTCATTGAGCGCGGCAAAAAGCGCGAAATCATCCGTAGCTGTCGCCAACGCGCGGGGGGATGGGGCGGTGCCAGTGACCGTTTGGTACACAAACGCACAATCGGTCTCCAATCGGGATTTCAGCCGATTGTCGATCATCATGCGCCGAAAACGCGCAAGCCCGGTTTGCAACCCAACCTCAACGGCGGCATCGCGCTGCTGGATCCGGTCCAGTGCTGCCCGCTCGGCGGCATCCATCAAGGTTTCGGCAACTGTAACCGACAGTTCCGCGTGGGTTAGTAACGCCGGAAGGCCCTGTCGTTCCAAGACGGCGCGGGTACTAACCACGAGCAGGCTTGTTCCCTCGGAAACCGAAAGCCAGCTCGAATGGGCAATGGCAACGGGAACGCGCGGGTGAACTTCCTGCGCATCCATCAGCAGCCCTGGCTGCCCCTTGACCACCATCCAAACAATACCCTGGGCTGCCGTGAAAGCAGCCGGGCTGCCTTCGGGAATCTCGTTTCCCACCGTGAGCGGGCGCATGTTGGGGCGGCGCTTGGCGATTGCCCCCAAGCCTGAGGCCAGCAACAAGCACCAAGCCTCGATGCCCGCAATTAGCCGATCCCCCGCCGCGCCCCTCAGCACGCGCAAGTCCGCCCGGAAGAGGACACATTCGCCCAAAGGCTGCACGGCGATTGCCCCCCGCTCGTCGCGGGTTGGGACCAAAAGCGTTCCCGGTTGGGCGATCCCGAGAAAAACGCGTCGGCCGGTGACGAGAGCATAGACTTCGCAGGTACCCGCTTCCAAAAACAACGCCCCATCTTCGGCACTTAACGTGCAGATTTGCCCTGCGGGCAAAAGAAGCCGGGTTCGTGAGGCGCTCGTTTCGGGCGAATTGACGTCGGAAACGCTGACATCTTGCATATCAGGTCTCCACCAGAGCGGCGTAGAGCCCACCTTTGGTTATCAATGCTTGATGCGAGCCCGACTCAACCACATGCCCCTTGTCCATAACGAAAATCATATCCGAATCCATAATGGACGATAAGCGGTGGGCAATCACCAAACACGTACAGCCGCGCCGCCGAATAGCGTTCATCACGGCCGCTTCGGTGGCCGGATCGAGCGCACTCGTGGCCTCGTCGAGAACAAGAATACGCGGATTGATGGTCAGTGCCCGAGCAAGCGCAAGACGCTGCCGCTCCCCTCCGCTCAAATTATTGCCATTTTCCACAAGAACCGAGGCATAGCCCCCCGGACGGGAGGAGATAAAATCATGAATCTGGGCATCCTGGGCCGCTGCAACATATTGCTCTTCAGGAACGCTATCGTCCCACAGGGTTAGGTTGTCGCGAATAGCCCCGCTGAACAGGCCGATGTGCTGATCGACATAAGCAAGCTGGCTGCGTAATTGCGTTTCCGGCCAATCCTCTAGGCGATGCCCAAAAACCTCGATCCGGCCTTCACTTGGCGGAACCAGCCCCGCAATTAATCGCCCCAAGGTCGATTTCCCGCTGCCCGATGCCCCAACAAGGCCGATGCGCCCGCCGATGGGAATGCTCAGGCTTAAGCGCTCCACGGCCGCCGCTCCGCGCGGATTATATGAAAAGCTGACATCGGTGAGCCGCAAAGGATCGACGGTCTTGAGCGCGGCAAAGCGCGCATCCGCCGTCTCAACCCCGCCGGGAAGCGGCTTGGCATGGCGTTCGGCATAATTCAGCGCATCGTTTAGCCGATCCGCAATGCCCCGGATCGATTGCAGACGCGCGCCAACGCCAACAAGGCCAATAACGGGGCCGGTGAACCGCCCAACCAAAGCTTGCGCGGCGACGAGCAAACCGATGGAGAGCGCGCCCTCCATAATACGCCACCCGCCAACAATGAGAACCGCAATGCCTGCAATGGCCAGCAACAGGGTTGCAGTTTCGGTAATAAGGCCGGAGCGTTCGGCAATCCGCTGTTCGGCCCCTAAAACCTGCGCCTGCGCCCCCTGCCAGCGACGCATAAATAGACCCTCGGTTCCGGCGGCCCGAAAATCGTCGCGCATCGATAGGCCTTGCAGCGTAATGCCATGAAGGCGCGATTCATCATTCAGCGACCGCCGGTTCTCATCCTCCAGCGCCCGCGCCGCGCGCGAGAGAATAGCGAGCGCCAGTAGCGCAATGGCAACCACAAGGGATGCCAAAACCCAATCCACCAAAAACAACGCCGCCCCAAAGCCCAGAATCGGCACAATCCCGGTCAGCGCAGGCACGAGTCCGGTCGAGATTAACGATGCCATTCGATCGGCTTGGGTGAGCCGATTGACAATATCCCCCGAATAACGCTGCCCAAAGAATGCGAGGGGCAATCCCAGGATTGTCCAAAGATAGCGAACAGCAATGGAGGCCCCCAACGCCGTTTCCGTCCGGGCCTGCGCTTGGCGTTGAAGCCAGGTCAGAACGCCTGCAAACAGGGCGGCAAGGCCCAACCCAACCAGCAACGGCGTTAGCCACGTTGTCCGCCCGCTCACCAAAATTTCATCCGTAAAAATGCGATAGCTGCCTGCGGTAAAAATACCCGGCACGAGAAGCCCGACCCCCGCGAGAACGGCAAACACAATGCCGGGCCGGACAGTGGCCAAATTGGCGGCGATGACGGCAAACAGGCTAGGCCGTTCCCCGCCCGGCTTAAAAGCATCGGTCGGCTGAAAGGCCAGGACGACGCCTGTAAAACCCGTATCGATTTCGTCGAGGCTTACCCAACGCGGGCCAGTTGCCGGATCATTGATCCAGCCTCCTGTCTCGGACAGGCTCTCAAGAACAACGAAATGATTGAAATTCCAAAAAAGAATCATCGGCATCGGCAGTTGCGCCAAATCGGCGGGGCTTTTGCTGAAGCCTTTGGCGACAAGACCAAAACTACGCGCGGCGCGTAATATGCTGCTCGATTGTGTGCCATCGCGGGAAACGCCGCAGAGTTCGCGCAATTCTTCTGGGCTCACCCAGCGACCATGATAGGCGAGAATCATGGCAAGGCAGGTAGCGCCACATTCCACCGATTCTTGCTGCATTATCGTGGGTACGCCGCCGCGTCTTCTGCCGCGCGGTCCTCGCCAACCCCCGGCGATAAACCTGGTTAGGTTCATTGCGCCAAATCTCCCAGCAAGCGCCGTAGCGCGGGCATGACCAGTGCGATCATCCGCTGCTCGCGGACAATAACCTGGGCATTGGCTAGGCTGCCGGCGCTGATAATTTGGTCGGGGCCTTGGGACGACGACCACCGAAAGCCCGACGGCGTTGCAGCATCAACCTCCAGCGACGCTTCAATCTCAAAAGGCGCGCCGCCCGATGACATTTGATCGACGAGCTGCCGATTTCGTAAACTTCGCATCATGCCTTCTGGCGTCGATGGCACCGAAGCGACGGACTTTATCCGACCATAGATGAAGCCAAATTCCTCCCGCTTTACCGTTGACGGGACGATATAGACCTGCATGCCGGGCTGGACTTTTTTTCCTTCCGCCGAAGGTACATAGAGTTTTGCTGTCAAAGGCGCCGCCCGCGCCCCTTCCTCTTCCGATGCACCGGGAAGAACACTTAAGATTGGTTTACCCGCATCAACGATTTCACCAAGATTGAGCTTTTGCTCGACAACCAGCCCATCGTAAGGGCTTTCCACAAAAGTCATGCGCTGCCGCCGCTGTTGCAGTGCCTCAACCGCCCGGCTGGCTTGCTCGATCTTCACCTCAAGGTCTAAAATCTCGCGCTCGCGCTCAATGCGCCGATTATTGTCCTCAAACTTTAGCGAATTGAGCGAATTCTGCGTACGAATCAGTTCCGCGCGCGCTTCGTTCAGTTTTACCTGGGTTTCAAACAGTTTTTGCTGCGACGCAAAGCCCTTGCGCGCAAGCTCCTCATACCCACTCAGGGCTTTTGCCAGCCACTCAACCTGCCGCTTGCTGGTTTCGATGCCTGTTTCCAGTTCGCGGCGCTTTTGGGCTAGCTGCGCCTCTAAGTCAGAGCGATTCTGACGATGAAAATCGATCACGCGGGTTTGCCGACTGCGCAGATTGTCAAGATCTGCCTGGGCGGTTTCCAATTGTTGGGTTAGATCGGGCTGCTCGATTTGAGCTACCCGCTGGCCCTGATGCACCCGCGCGCCGCGCACAACGAAAATCTCGGTAACGCGCCCCCCGGCAACCGATTCAATGTCCTTAACCCCTTCAGCCGTGATTAAAATGCCCCGCGCCTCAACTTTGAACGGCACAGGAATCAGAAAACTGAACAGCACGGCTGAGCCGAGAACCGCAAGCATAACAGCCAGCAAAAGCCATTGCGGTGCGCGGACAATATGGACGCCCAAATCCAAACTATCAGGGCGGCCAGACTTCTCCAATGCGGCCTGACGAAACGGGCTCGCCGGAACCGGCGCGGAACTATCGCTCATCGTATCGCCTTATCGAGAATATTGGATCGGGTCACTCCCCTAAAACCAACTGCTTACCTCAGACCCAAAATCTTCAAATGCGTCCCCGACTTGGGTCAAAACACCCTTGTCAGTCACAACTTCCGTGAGCCGCGCATGTTCTGCCTGTAGATGCGCTGTCATTATGTCAAAACTAGCTGTCATGTTTTTGAGTTGCTGGGCATTGTCAAACAATAATCTTTCAAAAAGCTGCGCAGCCTCAAGGCTGACCATCATCAGATCACGCTCCAGCCGGGTTGCATCTTTAGTCGTTTCGATCGTTTTCTTGATCTCTTCGGTCATTTCGCGTGCTTTGGCGACATCGGCCTCCAGCGACCATATGGGATGCAGGCGCGTTGCTTGCTCCTTAACAAGGGCAAGCTCTGCCTGGGCAGTTGTATTGCGCTCTTCGAATTTCTCAAGTCTATCGGTCAATTTTTCAGAAATATGTGCAACTTCTGAGAGTTTTCTTTCAAGGTGATTTTCTCGTTCGTCTAAATGCTCGAGGCGTTTTTGTAAATCGGCCCCTGAATATTCTTGCGATATTTTTTGACGGTCCTGCGTAAGTCTCTGCAAATCCTCGCTAATTTTCTGCTCGGTAAACTCCGCGTCGCGCACTCGGTTATCGACCCCCTTTTTTTCTTCCTGATACTCATGGGCAGCACCATGCGCAGCCTGCTCAGCCCTGTGCAAATTCAGTTGCGCCGCTAAAGCCGCCTTCGTGAAGTCAGTATTCTTAACAAACTCCATGCGGTTTTGAATTGCCTCAGCAACATCCTGGAAGAGGTCAGCCTTTTTCTCTTTAACAATCAGTTCATGCTGAAGCTTCTCGCGCTGCCGAACTTCATCGGCGCCTTCCATTCGGTCTTCAAATCTATCAATTTCTTGCCGAATCTGCGCTTCTTTTTCGCCCAAACGCTGTACTTCGCGCGGATCGGCCTGATTGGCCGGAAGCGCGGAAAGGGTTTGTTTTCTCTCAAGAATATCACTTAACTTATCTTCTAAGTCATCGGCGCGCTTTTCAACGTTGGCATTGTAGTCGTTCACCCTCTGTTTGATCTGATCGAGATCTTGTTGGGCATGATTGGCCTGGTGGGTTGCTGCGGTCGCATCCTCGGCTAGGCCCTTATGCCAAGCATTGGTCAACTGTGGGCCGGTTTGCGCCGCAATTGAGGCCAATTGAGCCTCGACGGCCTTAATTTCTTCCTCAGAGCCAACCGTATGCGTATCGTCGAAGAGCTGCAGATCGAGGCCGACGTTGAAGGAGAATCCGGCGATCCCGATTGCAACTTCGCCACCAATCTCAAGGCTCAGTTTCCCACTATCATAGCCAGCCCCGCCGGACATGCCTTGCGTAAAGGCTCCGGGCGAAATAATACCCGCTTCAACCTTACTGCTGGCGGTTTCATTGCCGACTTCAACGTCGGCTCCGGCGCGGTAAGCCGCCCCAACGCCGTTCATGGTTTTATATTTTACGCCCTCCGCCCCAATGGTGCCTTCCGCGCCAGCCTCAGCCGTGATTTCGGCCTTGGCATAGGAGCTTTGCTTCACCTTTGCGCCATCGCCGAATTGACCCGATTCGTACCGCTGCTCGACTCCCGTTTCGATCCCGGCCTGCACCCCCGCCGTGCCTTTCAAGGTGGCATTCTCAACCCCTACGGCGACGCCTGCTTTTGCGGTAGCCTGAGTTGCGATTTCAATTTCAACGCCTTTGCCAACATCCAAGGTTGTTGACATACCGGCACCAACCGTCGCCCCTGCCCCTGCCCCGGTCGCACTTGCCGTCGCTCCGGCCTGCGCGCTAATCGTATATTTATTAGTGACGATCACATCGCCCAGGTTGCCCTGTTCCGTATGCCCGGCGGACGCCCCGGCCGAGGCGGTTGCCGTGCCTTTGGAAACCCCGGCGCTCGCCCCCGCCGCCGTCTCGCCGGTATGCTCGAACTGAGGCGCCGCATCAATGGCGTCACCAATATCGGCCTCTTTAGACTCTTCTTTTGGCTTACTAATGCCAACCGCGCCGCCAGCGATACCGTCGAGAACCTCAATCGGCAACTCATCCGCTTCAGAGAGCAAATGAGGCTGAGGTAGGGCTTTGCGTGCGCTTTTGGCCATTTTTCTCTCTCGTGGGATGGGTTGGCAAGTTGAGGTAAGATTTTAACGAAAAAGTTAGCATAGGCTTAGGGGCCCTGAGAAGGGGCGTATTCCCCCCTTTGATCGCATGGGATTTGAGGTGATGGCGTGGACGACCCCTGTACCAGCTTAGCTATGCAATTATGGGTCGTTTAGCCATGTCTAGGAGTCGATCCACGCAACAGGGTATCGTAACCGTCGGTGTCGATCTGGCAAAGAATGTGTTCCAAGTCCACGCCATCGATGCCGATGGCAAGGTGTTGGTGCGGCGGCAGTTCCTACGCCACCTTCAGTCGAAGCTCACTCGCCCCGCCCCCTGTTTTCACGACCTCAACCTGAACCGGAATTCTGTCCTTCATGGCCTGTACGTGACTGATCACGCCAATCATCCGTCCTTGAGCCTGGAGCCGCTCAAGCGCGTCGATCGCGAGATC
The DNA here is from genome assembly GCF_044372965.1 of Elstera sp. Classification (NCBI taxonomy): domain Bacteria; kingdom Pseudomonadati; phylum Pseudomonadota; class Alphaproteobacteria; order Rhodospirillales; family Rhodospirillaceae; genus Elstera; species Elstera sp. The sequence continues at coordinate 19,166 of NZ_JBILQX010000056.1, forward strand.
GAGGCTGTCAGCGTCTAATGAGCCAAAACCTTCATCTATGAAAAGGGTGCCGACAATCGCGCCGTGGGTGCCCATACTGGATAATGCCATTGCGAGTGCCAATGAAATCAGGAAGCGCTCGCCGCCCGAGAGCGATCGGGTAGCCCGCCGTTCGCCAGCCATGTCGACATCAATCACATGGAGCGCAAGGTCCGATGGGGCGACTTCAAGCCTATATCGGGGCTTGAGGT
>NZ_JBILQX010000241.1:0-4436 GCF_044372965.1 Elstera sp.
CGAGCTTTGGCTGTGGGGCGATATCGTCGGGGCCGATATGTCGGCGTGGCGCGATACGGATCTGGTCCAGACACTCGCTGCCGTACAGCCCTATCCGGTCTTTGTGGAGAATGATGCGACGGCGGCTTGCGGGGCCGAACTCACCTTCGGGCAAGGCGCGGCCTACCCGGATTTCATCTATTTTTTCGTCGGCTACTTCATTGGCGGTGGCGTGGTGCTGAATGGCACCGTCTATCGGGGTCGCACGGGCAATGCCGGGGCCGTGGGGTCGATGCCGGTGCGCAGTGCGGGCCAGAAATGGGGGCAGCTCATCAATGTCGCCTCGCTCCTAATGCTCGAACAGGCGTTGAAGGCGGCGGGGGACGATCCGTCCTTGCTGTGGCGCAACCCGGATGATTGGGACGATTATGGTGCGGTGCTCGACGCTTGGATCGAAACGACCGCTGATAATTTGGCGCAAGCGATTGCGGCCTCCTGCTCGGTGATCGATTTTTCGGCGGCGATCATCGATGGCGCTTTTCCAGTGTCGGTGCGTGCGCGGCTCGTGGTGGCCACGCGGGCGGCGCTAGGGCGGCTTGATCTGCAAGGCATCATTGCACCGGAAGTGGTGGAAGGAACGACGGGCAGCATGGCGCGGGCGATTGGCGGGGCGAGCTTGCCGCTGTTCGACTCGTACCTGCTCGACCCGAAAGTGATGCTGAAGGAGGCGGTGTGGTGACAATCCTTTGCTGCGGCGACGCGCTGATCGATATGGTGCCGACGGTTTCGGCCGATGGGCACCCGTGTTTGCAGCCGCTCGCGGGCGGCGCAGTCTTCAATACGGCGATAGCCCTGGGCCGCTTGGGGGCCGATGCGAGTTTCTTCGCGCCGATTTCGACCGATCCCTTCGGCGACATGCTGCGGGCCAGCCTGTCGGCGAGCAACGTGCGGACCGATTTAGCGCCCCAAACGGATCGTTTTACGGCGATGGCCTTCGTCACCCTGACCGAGGGCCAGGCGCGCTATCGGTTCGTCGATCAAGGCTCGGCGGGGGTGATGCTGTCCGACGCCGATCTTCCGGCTTTGCCGCCTGCGATCACGGCGCTGCATTTTGGTGCGACAAGCCTCGTGCAAGAGCCGTGTGGGAGCGCCTTTGAAGCCTTGGCCCTGCGCGAAGCGGGCAAGCGGTTGATTTCGCTCGACCCCAACATTCGCCCCGCATTATTGGGCGATGCCGCCGCCTATCGCGCCCGGCTCGACCGGCTCATCGCCGTGACCGATATTCTCAAACTCTCCGATGAGGATTTGGATTGGATCGGCGGCGACGGCTTGATCGAGAAATGGTTGGAGGCGGGCGTTAAACTCATCGTCGTTACGCGCGGCGGGGCCGGGGCGGAAGCCTGGGCCGCCTGCGGCCATGTGGCGATCCCCGCCGCACGGGTGGTGGTTGCCGATACCATTGGCGCGGGCGATACGTTTGCCGCGGGCATTCTTGCCGGGCTTGCCGCGCGCCAACGCCTAACGCCGGATGGATTGGCGAAGCTTGACCTCAGCGACCTCAGCAGCGCGCTCGATCTTGCAGCCCGGGCGGCAGCGGTTACGGTCTCGCGCACCGGCGCGAACCCACCCTGGGCCCATGAGTTGGCCTATGGTAGGCTATCAACGCTAGGCTAGGTTCTTCTCGAAAGGAGTGGAACGATGGGGGTTGAAGTCACGATTACGACGGAAGGTCAGCTTCGTCTGGACCAGGCGATCCTGGATCACCTGGGCGTGCAGCCCGGCGGGCGGCTCGAAATCATCCTCAAGCCCGATGGCCGCGTTGAGTTGCACAGTATTCCGAAGAAATGGTCCCTGAAGGACGTTTATGGGATCCTCGCCCGTGAGAATGCTCCGTCGGTCTCTCTTGAAGAGATGCAGAGGGCGATTGAGGATGTGCAGGACTTACGCGAACGTCCATTCGCCGTAAGGTTTTAAAAATACCATTCTATTCAATTGACAAAAAATTTTTATCGCGCAAAATTTTAAATCAGCATTTTGGAGATGAGATATGAATCATATGTTTGAAGTCGTTGTCTCGAAATTTTGTGATCAGCTCGATGGAGTTTATAAAAACTATCAAAGAATTGGTGCTGATTTATTCAAAGAAAGTTATTGTTTAGAAAAAACGAATATATTAAAGCAAACTACTATAACTATAGATACTGCGAAAAGAGAATTTTTTAATGTGCGTCAAAACTTAGTGTCTGAAAAATATTTTGATAATCAAAATATTAATCCTTCTTCAGAATGTATGTGTGCTTTATTTTGGATTTTTCAAGTCGCTGCATTGTGTCACCTTCGGAACGCGACAGTTTGGGATTATCATGAAGAGGTGCAGAATGCAGAGATTTTTGGCGCAATAACTGCATGCATTGACATGATTAATGTAATTGCAGGCCCGGATTTTTCAAATAATAAATTCAATATGTATCGAGCAGATTGTAAAACAGAAGGAAGTGAGTCAGCATTAGGTGCTGATTTTTGTATAATAATACCAATTTCTGCTGATGAATATAAAGTTTCTTTGTTTCAAGCAAAAAAAGTTATTAACGATAATCGGGTTTCTGTACATAGAAAATCTCCGTTAATTCCAGATTATGAACAGTTAACGTGTCTTCTTGAGGTAGAGGAGGAATTGAGAAAACGTTTGAATCATTCGGTCTCTGAAGGGGAAGATTTATTATTGGACTCTTTGTGTTATTATGTTTTTTGGCACCCAGCAGCATCACAAATGCTTCCTACGGTATTATCTGCTCGGCAAGCGAATCAGCAAATTATCGATTCTCATCATAAAGATTTCTCAGTTCGTCAAAAAGGTTCAAAGTCAAAAATGATGATAAAACCTCTGACCGATGGGACGTGGTTTTCAGAATTTATCCCGTTACTCGTGGCCGATCCAAAATTGAATTATGGATTCAATATGAAGAAAGAGGACATAATATATCTTTTAGGAAAAAATTTAGTTAAGTCGGTAATTGGTGTCCAGGTATGCGATGGTCTTTCCTTGTTAGACTGGAAGCATTTAATTTCTGAAGATATTGTGAAAAATCAAGAGTTTTACATTGATCAAAAAAAATTAAGCGCAAAAGAATATTCTGCTACTATTGCTAAAAAGCAGACACGGAAAGATGGTGGGCAAAGGTAAGATCATGACTCTAGATTCGCTTGACACCCATACATAAAATATCAATTAGTTAAATGTTTCGAGGGGAGTCCCGCAAGGGGCTGAGAGGCTGTTGGATCTAACCAAGATCGGCACAGCGACCCTTAGAACCTGATCCGGTTCATACCGGCGAAGGGACTGAACGCGCGGGCTGCCCCGATTCCCTTTATGGGACGGCATCCGTCTTTTCTTTATCCCCGCCGTATCCGGGTCTGTCTCTGATTTAATCGGGAGAGGCTCGATGCACGATTTTAAAGTTACGACCGGCGCGCTGCCGGCCTCTGAAAAAGCCTATATCACCGGGTCGCGTGCCGATATTCGTGCGCCGCTGCGGTTGATCCACCTGCATCCTTCCGCCGGGGAGCCGCCGTTTCCGGTCTATGATACCTCCGGCCCCTATAGCGACCCCTCGGTGACAATCGATATTCGCCAAGGGCTTGACCGCCCCCGTGCCGCCTGGGTGGACGCGCGCGGCGATACCGAAAGCTATACGAGCGCGCTCGCCGAAGCGTTGCGGGCACAGGGCTCGGTCGAACCATTCCCGGTTCAGCATACACCGGTTCGCGCCAAGGGGGGGAAAGCCGTCACGCAAATGGCCTATGCCCGCGCTGGCATCATCACGGCGGAAATGGAAGTGGCGGCCCTGCGCGAAAACATGGGCCGCGCCCAGGCCAAGCATGCGTTGGAACGCGACCGCGAGGCTTTTGGGGCCGAGATTCCCGATTTCATCACGCCGGAGTTCGTGCGTAGCGAAATCGCCGCCGGGCGCGCGATTCTGCCCGCCAATATCAACCATTCCGAACTTGAGCCGATGGTGATCGGGCGGAATTTCCTCACCAAGATCAACGCCAATATCGGCAATTCCGCCGTCACCTCCTCGATGGCCGAAGAAGTGGATAAGCTGGTGTGGGCGATCCGCTGGGGGGCGGATACGGTGATGGATCTTTCGACGGGCCGCAATATTCACAACATCCGCGAATGGGTGGTGCGCAATAGCCCGGTTCCGATCGGCACCGTGCCGATTTATCAGGCGCTGGAGAAGGTGAATGGCGTCGCCGAAGACCTAACCTGGGAGGTGTTCCGCGATACGCTGATCGAACAGGCGGAACAGGGCGTCGATTATTTCACCATTCACGCCGGGGTGCGCCTCGCGTACATCCCGTTGACCGCGAACCGGGTCACGGGGATCGTCTCGCGCGGTGGCTCGATCATCGCCAAATGGTGCCTCGCGCATCATAAAGAGAATTTCCTCTAC
>NZ_JBILQX010000242.1:0-4435 GCF_044372965.1 Elstera sp.
CTCTATCTCATCGCTTATTACATCGGCTCCAGCGCGCTCGGCGCAGGATTGGGCCACGCCTGGAGTGCGCTGGGCTGGCCCGGCGTCGCGGGGGCCACCTTGAGCGCTATTGCTTTGTCGGCGCTGTTGCTGCGTCGGGCGCTTCGGCCAATGCCAGCCAAATCGGATTCTTGAGCTTCGCCACGAAGGCCGCATGCCGCGCCAATTCCTCCGGGCTTGCCGCATGGGGGCGCGGCGGACGGGCCGGGCGATCCGGGGCGCTAAGGGGGCTAAGCGGGCGGGTATTCGCCTCCTCCGCATCGAGAGCCGACAGATTGAGGCCGCGCTGTTTGCCGCCCAGCAGTTCCACATAGACTTCCGCCAGCAACTCGGTATCGAGCAAGGCCCCGTGCTTCACGCGGTGGCTATTGTCGATCTCGAACCGTCGGCACAGGGCATCCAGGCTAGCAGGCGAGCCGGGGAACTTGCGCCGGGCAAAAACGAGGGTACAGAAAGCGCGGTCCGGGTCGATTGTCGGTTTCTTACAGCGCTTCAACTCAGCATTGAGAAAGCGCATATCGAATTCGGCATTATGAATCACCAAACGGCTATCGGTGCCGATGAACTCCAAAACCTGATCGGCGATTTTGGCAAACGGCGGATGCTTGGCTAAGAAATCGCCCGACAAGCCGTGAACCTTAAACGCATCCTCCGGCATATCCCGTTCCGGGTTGATATAGAGGTGCAGCGGCGGGCGGCTCGTTGGGCTGCCGTCCATCAACTCGATACAGGCGATTTCGACGATCCGATGGCCGGACGCCGGATCAAAGCCGGTGGTTTCGGTATCGAGACAAATTTCGCGCATAGGCTCTACGTCCTGCTGGAGGAGACCGGAGAAGGGAGCCGACCGGCGGCGGCGCGGCGCGCATTTGGCGCAACGCGCGCAACACCCAAAGCCGCGTCACCGCCCGTCCAAGTCCCGTGGGAATGATATAATCCGCCTGCCGCCGTTTGGCGAGATCCGGCCACTGCTGGGCGCGGATGGCCGCCAGCCGTTCAACCGTCATCCCCGGCCGCCGCAGCACCCGCGCCGCCTGCACCTGCTCAGGGGCCGTCACCACCATCACCCGGTCGCAGTGCTTATCGATGCCGGTTTCGAACAGCAGCGGAATATCCAGCACGACCAGCCGGTGCCGCGCGTTGCGCTTGAGGAACGTCAGCCGTTCTGCCGTCACGCGCGGGTGAATGATCGCCTCCAGCCGCCGCAGCGCCGAAGGATTGCCGAACACCGCCGCCCCGAGCTTAGGCCGGCTTACCTGCCCACCGATCACCACCCCCGGAAACGCCGCCTCAATCGCGCCAATGGTGGCCCGATCTGCCCGCAATAGGCGATGCACCACCGCATCCGCATCCTGCACCGGAATCCCGAACCCGCGCAGCACCGAGGCGGTCGCCGATTTGCCCATGCCGATGGAGCCGGTGAGGCCGAGAATGAGGGGGCGGCGGGTCATTCGCCGGGCACGTTTGCTCGCACAGAATCTTCCACGAACTGAGGGTTTTTCGCAATCAAACGCAAGTAGGACCGTCCGACGGCATCCGGCTGCCGCTTGCCCTGCTCCCACTTCCGCAACGTATCAATGGGAATGCCGAAGCGCTGCGCAAACTCGGCTTGCGTGCCCCCAACGGCTTTTCGAACCGCGCGCGCTTCGGCGGGTTCAGAGGTGGTGACACGGACGGGTGCGGGTTTACCGTCCAGATAAGCAGCAGCATCGGCCAAGCCTTCAAGAAGCTCTTCTGCAATCCTGCGCGTCATGATAATCCATGCTCCTTATTTGGGTGTTATTCGGTGCGGAACAAAGACTTGAGCCGCTCGACCGCTGATGCGACCGCAGTCTTTTCCTGCGCGGATAAACTGGCTTTGGTGCCTTTTCCATAGACGGTTAAGAGCACCAAAGGGGCATCGGCATCATGGTAATAATAGATCGTCCGAACCCCGCCGCTCTTACCGCCCCCTGCCCGTCCCCATCGCAGTTTTCGCGCCCCGCCCGTACCCTGAATAATCGCTCCCGCCCCGGGATTCCGAGCGATATGATCGATCAAGGCGAGCCGCTCCTCGGCCGTTGGGAGAGCCTCGGCGTAACGAATGAACGGGGCCGTTTCGATTACCGTAATGGGCTTCACACGGGAATGATAACCCAATGGGTTAGCGCGTCAACCCCCTCACGCCAGAACCGCCGCGCGCAAATCATCGTCCACCTCAGGATCGGTGCCGAAGAAGCGGGCGAAGGCGGGTTTGGCTTGGTACAGCAGCATGCCGAGCCCATCGACGGTGCGATACCCACGCGCGCGCGCTTGAATCAACAAATCCGTATCGAGCGGGCTATAGACGAGATCATAGACTGTCGCGCCGGGGGCGAGCCCATCGAGGCTCAGCGTATGGCCAGGCTGGCCAGTCATGCCGAGGCTGGTGGCGTTCGCGACCAGGGTTGTGCCCTGAAGCGCTTCTTGCGCCCCCGCGTCGTCGACCGCGTGCAGCGTAAGACCGGAACGCTGGAAATGCTGAATCAGCGCGTCGGCGCGGGCTTTCGAGCGGTTGATGACGCGAATTTCCCGCGCCCCCGCTTCCGCCAGCCCATAGAGCACCGCCCGCGAGGCCCCCCCGGCCCCGAGCACGGCAATCGGCCCGGCATCGGCGCGGAAATCCGGCACCGAGCGGCGCAGATACTCGTAAAAACCGTACACATCGGTATTGGTGCCGAGAATGCGCCCGTCCTGGAACGTCACCGTATTCACCGCGCCAATGGCGCGGGCGGCATCGTCCATCTCATCCAGCAGCGGCAGCACGATTTCCTTATGGGGAATCGTGAGGTTACAGCCGGTGAAACCCATTTTCGGCAGGATCGGCAGGCAGGCGGCGAGATCCTCCGGGCGGATCGGCAGGGCGGTGTAACTGCCTTGAATGCCGTAGCGCTTCAACCAATGGGTATGCAGTTTCGGCGAGCGGGAATGGTGGATCGGCCAGCCGATCACAGCGGCGAGTTTCATACTAACCCCATCGTGTGCACACGCAGAAACGCCAAGAGGGGCAGCATCGGCAGCCCCTGGATCGTGAAAAAATCGCCGTCGATTTTCTCGAACAGGTTCAGGCCAAGGCCTTCGATATGATAGGCGCCGACGCTGCTGAACACCGAATCGCCGGTTTGGTCGAGATAGGTTTCCACCTGGGCCGGGGTGAGCGGGCGCATCGTGAGGGTCGCCACCGCCCGGTGCGTCCAGATCGACGCGCCGTCGCGGTGAATGGCAAGGCCGGAGACCAGCTTATGAGTGCGGCCCGCAAGGCTGAGAAGCTGGGTCGCCGCACCCGCGCGGCTTTCCGGCTTATCGAACCAAGTGCCGCCGCAATCCAGCATTTGATCGGCCCCCAGCACCATTGCGCCGGGCAGGCGGCGCGACACGCGCTCGGCTTTGAGATGGGCGAGTTCCTGGGCAACGTCGGCGACGCTGGCCCCCTCCGCCCGCAGGGATTCCTTCACCGTGGCTTCGTCAATAGCGGCAGGCACGGCTTCAACGGTCAGCCCGGCATTGCGCAGTAACCGCAGGCGGGTTGCACTGCCGGAGGCGAGGATCAGCGGCGCGCTCATCAGGTCTTCGGTCCTTGGTGAATATGGGTATGGGGGTGAACCTCGCCGAGGTGCTCGCGCTCTTGCAGCAGTTGGATGACGGCGGCGGCGGTTTCTTCGATCGAGCGGCGCGTCATATCGATGATCGGCCAGCCTTTTTCCTCGAACAGGCGGCGGGCGGCGGTCACTTCGGCGCGCACCCGGTCGATATCGGTGTAGGTCGTGCTTTCGTCCTGGCTCAGTTGCTTCAGCCGGTTGCGGCGGATCTGCACCAGGCGGTTCGGATCATTGGTGAGCCCGACAATCAACGGCTTTTTGCTGGCGAGCAACTGTTCGGGCAGCGGCACCCCCGGCACCATCGGCACATTCGCCGCCTTATAGCCCCGGTTGGCAAGATACATGCAGGTGGGCGATTTCGACGTGCGCGACACGCCGACCAGCACCACATCGGCCTCTTCCAGGTTCCAATAGGCTTGGCCGTCGTCGTGATTCTGCGTGTAGGTCATCGCGTCGATACGGCGGAAGTAATCATTATCGAGCGTATGCTGCTTGCCCGGCTGCTTGCCGCCCGACATGCCGAGGTAGGAGCCGAGCGCGCCGATCACGGGGTCGAGAATCGGGATCAACGGCACTTTCAGCAGGCGGCATTCGTCCTGCAATTGGGCGCGCAGCTTATCGTCCACCATCGTAAACAGCACCGGGCCGGGTTTTGCGGCAATCCCCGCCAGAACCTTGGTCATATGCGCCCCCGAGCGGACCAGCGACCAGATATGCATATCCGGCTCCACCCCCTCGAACTGCACCAGGCAGGCGCGGGCGACGGCATGCACCGTATC